>DAIMFY010000340.1:0-2809 GCA_036724295.1 Gemmatimonadales bacterium
ATCACCTATCACAACAACTCGCCCGACTCGCTGTTCTACATCTGGCTCCATGTGGAGCAGAACATCTGCGCCCCGACCAGCGTCACCAACCAGCTGCATCAGCCGCCGCTGGTTTTCCAGGACGCCACATTCGACTTCTCCTGCCAGGGATTTGCGGGTGGCGGAACGATGGAATCGCTCACCGTGAACGGCGACACCGCCAGGCGCACGGCGTTCGGCACCACCATGCGCGTGGATCTCCCGTCGCCCATGGCTCCGCACACCACCAGCGAGATCGCCATCAAGTGGCACTTCACGGTGCCGCCCTACGGCGCCGGCCGGATGGGGCACGACGGGACGCTTTACGAGCTGGGGCAGTGGTATCCCCGCGTCGCGGTCTATGATGACGTGAAGGGATGGAACCACGAGCCCTACATCGGCGCGGGCGAGTTCTACCTGGAGTATGGCAAGTTCGACGTGAACGTGACGGTACCCGCTAGCTATATCGTCGCGGCCACCGGCCGGCTCCTCAATCCCGAGGAGACCCTCACTGCCACGCAGCGTGAACGCCTGGCACGCGCGGCCAGGAGCGACACGGCCATCGCGATCGTCAGCGCCGCCGAGGCGGGGAAGGCCAGCACCCGGCCCACCACGAAGGGCACCCTCACCTGGCGATTCACCGCCGATTCGGTCCGCGACTTTGCCTTTGCCGCTGCGCCCAACTGGCGCTGGGACGCCAGCGGATACGATGGTGTCCTCATTCACACCTACTACCGCCCCTCGGCGGCACTCTGGCCCGAAGCCAACCGGATGGCACGTCACGCTGTGAAATATTTCAGCGAGCAGTGGATGAAATATCCCTACTCGCACGCCTCGTCCATCGAGGGTCCCATCGAGGGGATGGAATACCCGATGATGACCTTCGACCCCACCGGGCCGGACCGGATCAACATGGGATGGACGGTGGCGCATGAGCTGGGACACCAGTGGACGCCGATGATCGTCGGCAGCAACGAGCGGCTCTATCCATGGATGGACGAGGGGTTCAATACGTTCATCGATCTCGGCAACGCCGCCAGCTACTTCAAGGGCACGCCGTATGGCGACTCGATCGAGGTACACCCGTTGCACCTCTATGCCGATCATGCGATCCCCGGCGAGGAGCAGCCGCTGATCACCAATCCGGTGGAGAGTCACGACCTCTTCTGGACTGGCTACCAGAAGCCCGCCCTGATGATGCAGACGCTCCGGTATCATGTGCTCGGCAAGGAGCGCTTCGACGCGGCGTATCGCAACTATCTCAAGACGTGGGCTTTCAAGCACCCGACGCCGGATGATTTCTTCCGGCTCATGCGGGACGAGAGCGGTCGCGACCTCGACTGGTTCTGGAACGACTGGGTCTATACCACGAACCGGCCCGACCAGGCCGTCACCGCCATCGCCAATGCCGACTCCGGCGCCACGGTGACGTTGGAGAACAAGGGCACCATGCAGCTGCCGGTCTATCTCAAGCTGAACTACGCCGACGGCACCAGCGAGACGGTGAAGCTGCCGGTCGAGATGTGGAACCTGGGGCCGAAGTATGTCTACCGGGTGGCGGGGAAGAAGCGAGTGGCAAGCGCGGAGATAGATCCGGAGCACCTGCTGCCGGATGTGGATCGGGGGAACAACACGCTGAGAGCTGAGAGCTGAGAGCCAAGAGCAGAGGCCGGGCAACGCTCCTCCTCCTGAGGTCGCGCAGCGACCGAAGGATCTGCTTGCCCGGTTCGGGGACGGACTCGGCCCGGCTTCATTAATCCTGCTCACAGCTCCCGGCTCAGCCCATCGCCGCCCGGTCTCGCATGAGCCAGCCCAGGATCCGGACGGTGACGCCGAGCAGTACGACTGCCCAGCTATGGAGCACAAGCCCGATGCCGATCATGACCCCGCCGCCGAACGCGGCCCAGAGCTGCCATGGCCATGGCTCACCGGGATGCTTTGGCTGCCAGACGAAGAGATGGACGTAGATAGCGCCGAGGCAGGAGAGAAGCACGATCAGGAAGCCGAGGGTCGCAAGCATGGGAGCGCCTGAGTGTGGGCTACTTCAAGGTGCGCCGTGGGGCGGGGGGTGTCAATGGTCGCTGACTGCTGGTCACAGGCTTCGAGGGTAACAGCCAGCAGCTAGCAGCTAGCAGCCATCAAAAAAATCTACCTTCCCCGTCGCCAGTGAATATTCGGCGCCTACCACCAGCAGGCCATCTTCCTGGATCAATTGCTCCAGAAGCTGCGAGCCGTGCCGCAGGTGATTGGCCGACGCGCGGATGTTGGCGCGGACGGCGCGGGCGCGAAGCGCATCCAGGTCCTTGGCGAGCTCCGTCTGGAACAGCGGTTCGACCGACGGCCGGATGCGATCCACGATCGCCCGCAGATTGCGCGACTGGGTCTCGCCGGGCCGCTGTAGTTCGTCTACCGTGGCCGCAATGGCCCCGCACTCCGTATGGCCCATCACCACCACGAGCCGAGTCCCGAACTTGGCCGCGGAAAACTCGACGCTGCCCACCAGCGATGGCGCCATGACGTTGCCAGCCACCCGGATGACGAACAGGTCGCCCAGTCCCTGGTCAAAGATGATCTCGGCGGGCACCCGCGCATCGGAGCAGCCGAAGATGACCGCGATCGGATCCTGGGTCGGGGTCAGCACGGGCCGGCAGAGGCCGTTGGTGCCGTCGTCTGGCGTGCTCACCGTAGCGGTGAAGCGGCGGTTTCCTTCCTTGAGTCGGGCAAGCGCATCGCGGGCGGACAGCATCGGTTATCATCTCTCCGGTGAGTGGTCCGCCAAAGTTAGAAGGGC
>DAIMFY010000341.1:0-2803 GCA_036724295.1 Gemmatimonadales bacterium
CGGCGGCATGAAAATCCATCGAGTGGGGAATCGGCGCCTTGTTCACGATGGTGAAATCGACCGTGTCGCCTACGGTCACCCGCAGTACCGGCCCCGGCACCTGGCCGTTGAAGGCCCACGCCTCGTACACCCGCCCCGGCGAGATAACGTGCCGGACATGTACGGCCTCGAACCGCACCTTGTGCACGCGTGATGTCGAACGCGGTGGTGCGAGCGCCGTCTGCTCTACCGTGTCGCTCGGAGTGCCGACGCGCGCCTCGCCATGCGACATGCTGGCAGGCGGATTACGGAGATTGGGCGCACCGGTCCTGGAGACACCCGGTGGCCGCGATGTGTCGGCCTGCGGTGGCGCAGCCGTGTCAGCGGCCTGCCCCGGCGCCTTGGGCTGGCCTTGGCAGGCGACGATTGACGCGAGCAGAAAGACGGCGGCAAAGCGTCGGGGCATGACAGACTCCGGCTCGGATCAGACTGGGGCCACGCTCCGTTGTTCACTCCGCTCACGGGAATTGGCCCGATCCCGCGCTCGGAGCATTTCCTGGAGCCGCGCGCCCGGCGAATGTTCCGGAAAGTCGGCCGAACCGGGCCACGATGCAAGCGGTGGGAGGCTCATCAGCACGCTATCCATTCGCGCTCCGGTCTCCAGGCCGAACCGGGTCCCGCGATCATGCAGCAGGTTGAACTCCACATACCTCCCCCGCCGAAACAGCTGTAGCGCCCGGTCCTCCGCATCGCTCGGTGTGTGCTGCCTGCGCCGCACGATGGGCGCGTACGCGGCGCCGAGGCACCGGCCCACCGCATCCACAAAGGCGGCCAGCGCTGGTTCCTCGAGATCATCACCCGGCATCAGGTCGTCGAAGAAGATGCCGCCCACGCCCCTCGCCTCGCCACCCCGGTGGAGGTTCACGAAATATTCGTCGCACCACCGCTTGAACCTGGAGTAGAATCGCGGATGATATCGGGCGCACAGGTCACGCAGCGCCGTGTGAAAGTGGACCGCGTCTTCGGGATGGGGCCAGGTGGGGGTCAGGTCGGTGCCGCCACCAAACCAGCGCGTGAGGCAGCCGTCAGCGCCTTCGCGCTCGAGGTACCGCACATTCAGGTGCACGGTGGGAACATGGGGATTCCATGGATGCGCCACCAGGCTGACGCCTGCCGCGAAGAACGAGCCTTCTCCGTCACGGTCGCGTCCGTGCACTACCGACCGATTGATGCCCGCCTTTTCGAACGTCCGCCCATCCACCAGCACGCGCGAGAGACCCCCACCCCCTCCCTCGCGCTCCCATGCCGTCGACCGGAACCGTTCGCCGCCATCCAGGTCCTCGATCAGCGAGGTGGCGTTCTCGTGGAGCGACATTACCCAGTCGCTGGCAAGCTGACGATTCATGTCACAGCCTTCACGGGAGCCCCCGGGTGTCGCCACTGCCGCACGGTCTCCACGAAGACCTGCGCATGCTCGGGCGGGACATCGGGCAGGATGCCATGGCCAAGGTTTGCCACGTGTGGCGTCGCTTCAAACTGCCGCAACATGTCCCTCGTGCGCCGCTCGATTTCTTCCGGCATCGCGTACAGTGCGCACGGGTCGAGATTGCCCTGCAAGGCCACGGCAGTACCCCGAACGGCGTCGCGCGCAGCACCGATCGGCGTCTGCCAGTCTACCCCCATCACGTGAGGCTTGAGGGTGGCACTCGTGAGCGCGAACTGTGCTCCCGCGCCGGGAGTGAAAACCACAATTGGCACACCGGTCCCGCGCACTCGCTCCACGACGGCCGCGAGCGCCGGAAGGACGAACTCCCGATAATCCGCCGGCGATACAGCGCCGGCCCACGATTCGAATATCTGGACTACCTCCACGCCAGCGCTCACCTGCTCGGTGAGGTGAACGGCGACGGTCGCGGCGAGTGTTGCCAGCATCTGGCGAGCAAATTCCGGCTGCTCAACGAGGCAGCGGCGCGCCCGGGCGAACTGGCGGGTGCCGTGACCCTCGATCATGTAGGCGAGCAACGTCCATGGACCGCCGGCGAATCCGATCACGGGCACGCGGCCGGCGAGGGCTCGACGGGTCACCTCGATGGCACGATAGACGTACGCCACGGACGACGGATCGAAGGGACGGAGCCGGCCCGCATCGCCCGCGGATGCCAAGGGTGTCGGGAAGCGAGGACCGATGCCCTCCTCCACGACCAGCTCCATGCCGAGCGCTTCCGGAAGCACCAGGATATCGCTGAAGATGATGGCCGCATCCACGCCAAGCCGCTCGACTGGCTGGACGGTGACTTCGGCCGCAAGCTCCGGCGTTCGCACCATCTCGAGGAAACTTGAGCGTGCACGGATGGCGCGATATTCCGGGAGATAGCGGCCGGCCTGGCGCATGATCCAGACGGGCGGGCGCGGCACCGGCTCGCCGCGAATGGCGCGCAACAGCAGCGACTGCGTCACGGGCGAGTCCCGTGAAGCAGCTTGAGCGTGCCGTCCAGGGCCTGGAGCAACGACGGAATGGTTGGCTCGTCGGCCACCGCCACAGCTTGCCATCCTGCCACAAACGCCGCTGCTGCTGTCACCGGCCCGAGTGCCACGAGGGCTGGACGCGCCACGCTGGGCACGGCGGCGGCGAGTGCCCGGGCCACGCTTCCGCTCCCCACGATGATCACGTCTCCGCTCGCGGCTGATTCACGCAGCATTTCTTCCGGCGCAATCACCGCACGGTAGCAGACGAACTCTTCCACCTCGATCCCGGCGTCGCGTAGCGTGCTCGGCAGAACGTCCCTGTGATGCTCACCGCATGGGAAAAGCACCGGTCCGGGGA
>DAIMFY010000342.1:0-2801 GCA_036724295.1 Gemmatimonadales bacterium
TTGCCGCGCGCGACGACTGGCCCTCGCGCGCCCTCCTCGACGAACTGCGCCACGCGAGCGCTGCCCTGCTGCGGTGCCTGCGTTCCCCCGGAGATGCCGCATGAATCTGCGTTCGCTCGCGTTCACCCTGATTGCCGCGGCGAGTGCCACGGCGTGCCTGCCGCCGCCCCCGCCGGGGATCCAGCCGCTCCGGTTCCTCTCCATCAACGACGTCTACGTGCTCGACACGCTGAGCGACGGGAGTGGCGGGCTCGCGCGGGTGGCGACGGTGCGCGACCGGCTTGCCGCCGAGGGGCCGGTGCTGTTCGTGCTGGCCGGCGACCTGCTGTCGCCCAGCCTGCTGAGCAAGTACTACCACGGCCGGCAGATGGTCGAGGCGCTGAATGCGGCCCAGCTGGACTACGCCACCTTCGGCAACCATGAATTCGAGCTGAAGCGGGACACGCTCGTGGCCCGCATCCACGAGTCGAAATTTCGCTGGATCTCGGCCAACTGCATCGAAGCGCGCGGCACCCCGTTCCCCGGCGTCAGTGCCTGGGACACGGTGCGCATGCGGAACACGCTGGTGGGCATCTTCGGGCTCACCATCCAGGAGGACTATGCGTCCTACGTGCGCTGCACCGATCCCGACAGCGCCGGGCACATGGCGGTGGACACGCTGAAGAAGCTGGGCGCACAATTCATCGTCGCCCTCACGCACCAGACTCTCGCCGCCGATCAGGCGCTGCTGCGGCGCGAGCCGTCGCTCGACCTGGTGCTCGGCGGGCATGAGCACGAGCGGCACGACGTGCTGGTGGACGGGCGTCATGTGCTCAAGGCCGACGCCAATTCGCGAAGTGCCCAGTTCGTGACGGTCTGGGGCCTGCCCGGTGCATGGCGCCAGGCGCCGACGCTGGTGGAGATGGATGGGAGGATTCCGCTCGACAGTGCGGTGCAGGTGGTGGCTGAACAGTGGAACGCCCGGCTCCGGCGGCGGCTGGGACCGGAGACCGTGGTGGGCAAGGTGACCGAGCCGATCGATGCGCGCGACGGCGTGTCGCGCACCCGGGAGAGCCCCATCGGCGATCTGGTGACCGATGCCATGCGCTGGGGCACCAAGGCGGACGTCGCGCTGCTCAACGCCGGCACCCTGCGGCTCGATGATGTGATTCCCGCCGGCCCACTGAGCAACTATACCCTGGAATCCCTCTTTCTCTTTGCTGACGACGCCCGCACCGTAACGTTCCCGCTCACGGGCGCCCGGCTCCGCGCGCTGCTGGAGCACGGGGTCGAGAGCGAAGGCAGCGGGGCCTTTCTGCAGGTCTCCGGTGTGCATTTCAGTTACGACCCAGTCGCGCCGGCCGGCCAGCGCATCCAGGGCGCGCTCACTCGCCCCGACGGGGGGAGCATCGCGCCCGGCGATACCGTCAGGGTTGCCTTTGACGTGTACCCTGCGTGCGAGGCGGGCGATGGCTACCACGTGCCCGAGGCAGCCGAGGCCTGCCGCACCTGGCAACTGGCACCGCGAGGTGCAGACCTGGTCCAACGCTATGTCCGGGATTCACTTGGCGGGCAGATCAGCGTTCCCGAGGCGGGGCGGGTTACGCGGGCTGGGTCCTGAAAAACACAATTCCCGGGGGGCGAAACGCCCGTCCGGGAAAGGCTAGCCTTAGCCGATTTTCATCACCCAGGCAGCAAGGCTGGAATTCCCTGGGGCCCCGAGGGGCTATGTCCTTGTCGGTAAGCATAACCAGCGCAGCGGCTTGACGCAAGCCCTCGGCTCGCTCGGGGGCATGGTTTTCGCTATCTTCCCGTCCATGGGTCTTCCCCAGCCTTCTCCGCTCACCGCAATCCCCAGTGCGTTCGCCGCTGCCTGCCGCCTGTCGCGGTCTGAAGGCGAGCTGTTCGAGCGCTGCCGGGGCGTCCTCACACGCCGCTTCGAAACCGAAGCCATCTGGTTCGAGGTGACCCATCCTGATGGCCGCCTGGAACGTATCGGGCCGGCTGCTGGCGCAGAGGAGGCGGTAGAGGTGGCCCGGCTGGCGAGTGGTTCCACCGAAGTCGCCATCCGCACGGCGCGCGAGGGTGCCGATGAGCTGCGCGCCATCGCCATGCCGCTGGCGCTCGGGCTCAGCGTGGTGCTCGAGCTGCGCGCCATCCTGGTCGACCGGCAGAACGCGCTCGACGATGCCGCCTTCCAGCTGCAGGCCCTGCGGCAGGTGGCGCGGCTCCTCTCCTCCGTGCACTCCGCCGAAGAAACCCAGCAGCTGATCCTCGACTTCATGGCCGAAGTGTTCTTTGCCTGGTGGGCGTGTCTCTTCCGCCCGCAGGGTGAGCATTACGCGCCGGCGGTCTTCCGCGCCCGGAACGAGAGAGCGCAGTGCGTGAGCATTCCGCGCGAGGCGCTCGACGAAGCGCTTCCGGCGGGCAGCGCAGCGGTGGCCGTGGGTGACGTGGCGCTGGCCCGTCTCGTGGGCGAGGAAGCCCGGCTGGTGGTGCCGCTCGATGCCGGCGCCGAGCGGATGGCGGTGCTGGTCCTGGGGCCGCGAATCAGCGACAAGGAATACGCCACGCCGGAACTCGAGCTTGCCAGCACGCTGTCGTTTGCCGCGGCCATTGCGCTGAAGAACGCCGAGCTGGTGGAGCAGCTGCAGAGCGCGGCCAGCACGGACGAGCTGACCGGCGTCTGCAATCGGCGCGCGCTTGAAGAGCGCCTCGCCGCGGAGATCTCGCGGAGCCTCCGCCACCAGCTGCATACCAGCGTCCTGCTGCTCGACCTCGACCGCTTCAAGGTCGTCAACGACACCCTGGGCCATGCGGCC
>DAIMFY010000343.1:0-2773 GCA_036724295.1 Gemmatimonadales bacterium
TTTGTGGAGTCGGCTCCGGGCGCCGGCACTACGTTCACCATTTACTTGCCGGCACGGACAGCAGGGGAGGGGACCGCATGAGCCAGAAGCCGAGCGTCCTGATCGTGGATGATGAATCGGGCATTCTCGACACGTTGCGCATCCTGTTGCGCAATGAGGGCTTTGACGTCACCACCGCACAGGGCGGCAAGGCGGGACTGGAGCAGATCCGCACCGGGCACCATGAGATCATCCTGACCGACGTCCGGATGCCGGGGGTGGGCGGGCTGGATATCCTGGCGGCGGCGAAGGAGCAGGATGTCATGACGCCCGTCATCCTCATGACGGCGCAGGCCGACCTCCGGAGCGCCATCGATGCCCTGAACACCGGTGCCTACTATTACATCCAGAAGCCCTTCAGCAACGACGATCTGGTCGCCATCATGCGGCGCGCCAGCGAATACCGCGCCGTGCGGGTGGAGAACAAGCAGTTGCGCCAGGAGATCCGCCGGCGCGAGCGCGGCGTCACCGTCGAACGGCCGGTGGGAAAGTCCCGTCGGTTCGTGGAGGTGCTCCGGCTGGCCGAGCATGTGGCGCCCACCGACTCGACGGTGCTCATCGCCGGCGAGAGCGGCACCGGCAAGGAAGTGGTCGCGCGCTACGTCCACAACCTGTCGACCCGGTCCGAAGGGCCGTTCATGTCGATCAATTGCGGCGCGCTGCCCGAGAACCTGCTCGAGAGTGAGCTCTTCGGCCACGTGAAGGGCAGCTTCACCGGTGCCATCCGGGACAAGCAGGGGCTTTTCGCCGCCGCGCGCGGTGGCACGTTCTTCCTGGATGAAGTGGGCGAAATGCCACCGTCGCTGCAGGTGAAGCTGCTGCGGGTGCTGCAGGAGCGCGAGGTCATCCCGGTGGGCGCCACCGAATCCATTCCGGTGGACGTGCGGATCGTTGCGGCCACCAACCGGAACCTGGAGGAGGAAATCCGCCGGGGCAATTTTCGCTCGGATCTCTTCTACCGGCTCAACGTGATTGCCCTGGACCTGCCGCCGCTCCGGGAGCGCCGGGACGACCTGCTGTTGCTGATCGAGGCCATCCTGCTGCGCCTTGCCGCCGAAAACAATGCGGAACCGAAGGCGCTGAGCTCGGAGGCGCTGGACGCGGTGGTGGTCTACGACTGGCCCGGCAATGTTCGCGAGCTGGAGAACGCGCTGGAGCACGCCGTGGTCCTCAGCAAGGGGACCGTCATCGACGGGTCATCCCTGCCCGAGCGCATCACCACTCGGCGCAAGGAACCGCTGGTGGCCGAGCGCTCCTACAAGAACCCCGCGCTCGACGTCATTGAACGCGCGTACATCATGTGGGTGCTGCAGGCGGAGGGGGGCAACAAGACCCGCGCGGCCGAGGTCCTCGGCATCGACCCCTCCACGTTGTACCGGAAGCTCAGCCGCTACGAGGAGCA
This sequence comes from Gemmatimonadales bacterium, assembly GCA_036724295.1. Lineage (GTDB taxonomy): Bacteria > Gemmatimonadota > Gemmatimonadetes > Gemmatimonadales > GWC2-71-9 > CAMLHP01. The sequence continues at coordinate 1,442 of DAIMFY010000343.1, forward strand.
GCCGGAGGCCAAGGCCGCGCCCGTGGCGTGAGTTGGATTGGGCAAGGCCATGGCTTTGCCCCAGGGGCGACGAAGGGCGCGATGCCCCTGTTGCGCATAACGCGGGGTGACGAGCGCGGGAATCAGGTACCAGGAACGGCGACAGCCGTGCTACCCTGTCGGGATGCACGGCTCGCTTCTTTCCCTGCACCGCCGCTCCATCCGCCTTGAAGGGTTCGACTACTCTCGCGCCGGCTGGTATTTCGTCACCATCTGCTGTGAGAGGCACATCATCCGTTTCGGTGGATTCCCTTTTCGGGGCTCATCGGGGCCGTTCGGCGCGATCCGCAGGCAGACGATTTCCGAATCAGACCTGGGTGGCATGGTGCGGTGGGAGTGGCAACGCCTCGGCGACCGGTTCGCCTGGGCGGAGATGGGCGACGTCGTGGTCATGCCCGATCATCTGCACGGCCTGATCCATCTCGGCTGCCAGGACGATGTGGCCGGTGTAGACATGTGCAAGCTCGACGCGCGCAATCGGTCCGTGCCGAAGCTCATTCAGGCCTTCAAGTCCACGACCACCTGGCGCGGTAAACAGGAATTCGGTGTTGCGGCGGCGGCCGGGGCCCGGTTGTGGCAACGCAATTATTACGAATCGATCATCCGGAATCAGCGCCATCTGACGGCGGTACGCCGCTACATAATCGACAATCCGGCGCGCATGGCGGCATCCACGCCGTAACGCACGGGTCGGCACCGATACCGTCCGGCGTTCGCCGGTGTCGCGGGGGTCGGGGTCGATCCCGTCCGGCGTCCGCCGGTGTCGCGGGGGTGGCACCGATGCGCGTAGGGGCAGAGCCATGGCTCTGCCCCTACATGTCCCGATCCACGTTATTAATACCCCGCGCGAACGGCGACATCCGCGCGATTATTCACGCGACGGGCGACGATCCCGGCCGGCGTTCGCCGGGCCCCGTACGCGACGGGACGCACAATCCCCACCCATGCCGCGCGTTCCCGCCCCCTTCCGCATCGCGGCGATACCGCCGATGGCGGGGAGGTCCTTTACATCTTTCCCGGGCAACCGCAGCGCCGGGTTCTTGCAAAATTCCCTGCACCCCCCCGTAACGGCCGGGTGCCAATCTCTGCATGTTCTCGGTTAACTAGCGCTACAGCAACGACTTGGACCGTGACGCCGGGGTATGGCATAGCGGTTGCCCTCCCACGCTGCCGGACGGACTCGACTCTCTCTCGGTTCGTTGTTCACGGCAGGCATCTCAATCTCGGAGGAAGGGCACCATGTCGAACCGCAAGGGCTTTACGCTCATCGAGCTGCTGATCGTGGTCGTGATC
>DAIMFY010000344.1:0-2754 GCA_036724295.1 Gemmatimonadales bacterium
GAAGAGTGGTTCGCCATCGGCGCCACCTGCTCGCACTACGGCGGGCCGCTGGCCGAAGGGCTGATGGTGGGCGACACGGTGCGCTGCCCCTGGCACCACGCCTGCTTCGACCTGCGAACCGGCCGCATGCTGCGGATGCCGGCGCTGTTCGATCTGCCGTGCTGGCGCACCGAGCGCCGCGGCGATCAGGTGCACGTCACTGAAAAGGTGAGCCCGCCAGCTCCCGCGCCGGCCCGGAACGCGCCGACGCAGGTGGTGATCGTGGGGGCCGGCGCCGCCGGCAACGCCGCCGCTGAAACGCTTCGCCGCGAAGGCTACGAGGGCGGGATCACGATGGTGGACCCCGATCCGGATGCGCCCTACGATCGCCCCAACCTCTCGAAGGACTATCTCGCGGGGAATGCGCCGGAGGAATGGATTCCGCTGCACCCGCCGGAGTTCTACCAGGAAGAGCGCATCGATATCATCCGGGCGCGGGCACTCCGGATCGACCGGAAGACGCGCACGCTCGAGCTCGAGGCTGGCCGCCGTCTTCCCTTCGACGTGCTGCTGCTGGCTACCGGCGCCGAGCCCAACCGGCTGAATATTCCGGTTGAGGGTTAACTGCACTACCTCCGTACCCTCGCCGACAGCCGGGCAATCATCCGCGCCGCCGCAGGCAAGCGCCGCGCCGCCGTCATCGGGGCGAGCTTCATCGGACTCGAGGTCGCGGCCTCGCTCAGGGCGCGCGGGCTCGAGGTGCACGTGATCGCCCCGGACGCGCTGCCGCTCGAGCGGATCCTCGGCGCCGAGATCGGCCGGGCGATTCAGGCGGAGCACGAGGCCAACGGCGTGATCTTCCATTTGAATCAGAAGCCCGCCGCAATCGAGGCCGGCGCGGTCCGGCTCGACAGCGGCGAGCGGGTGGAGGCCGAGCTCGTGGTCGCGGGGATCGGCGTCAAGCCGCGGCTGGATCTCGCCGAGGGCGCGGGCCTGGCACAGGACCGCGGTGTGATGGTGAATGAATTCCTGGAGACCAGCGTGGCCGGCATCTATGCGGCGGGCGATATCGCGCGCTGGCCCGATGCGCGGAGCGGCAAGCCGATCCGGGTGGAGCACTGGGTCGTGGCGGAGCGGCAGGGCCAGACGGCTGCCCGCAACATGCTGGGCCGGCGCGAGCGGTTCGACCAGATCCCCTTCTTCTGGAGCCTGCATTTCGGACTCGACGTGGATTACATCGGCCATGCGGAAGGCTGGGACGCGATCGAAGTGTCGGGCGATCTCGCCGCGAAGGACGCGCACGTCATCTATCGGGACAAGGGCAGGGTGGCCGCGCTTGCGACGGTCCTGGCGATGGGATCGGCGGCGGCTGTGGCGCGGCAACGGCAGAATCTTCAGGCAGAGCTGGCAATGGAGCGGGGTGGCGACGTGGCGGCCGTGGCACGCTAGAGCTGTACGCTCCATACACTTACGGCTGCTCTCCTCCCCAACCGCGGCTCGCGCTCGATTCATGCACCGGAATTTGTGCAGAAATTGCACGGAACGCAGCACGTAGATGCCAAAATCACGTTCCACTGTGATTTTTGGTGTGGCCATTGTGCGATACTTGCACTAATGAGATCACAATTTTACCTTCAGGCCCTTCCAGGGCCGGCCCACCCTTCATTGAGGATCAGCGCGTGACCCCCGCCTCGAACGGCAGTTCCGCCATGACTCCCGCCCGCATCGACAGCATCTTCGGCGCCGACGTCTTCTCCTGGCGCCTGATGAGACAGCGCCTGCCGAAGGATGTGGTGAAGAGTCTGATGCGGACCATCGAGCTCGGCGAAACGCTCGATCCGAAAGTGGCCGGTGTGGTCGCCGCCACCATGAAGGACTGGGCCATCGAGAACGGTGCCACCCACTTCACCCACTGGTTCCAGCCCCTCACCGGTCTCACCGCCGAAAAGCATGACTCGCTGATCGCGCCCGACGGATCGGGCGGCGTGATGTTCAACTTCTCCGGCACGGATCTCGTCCAGGGCGAGCCCGATGCCTCCAGCTTTCCGAGCGGCGGTCTCCGCGCCACCTTCGAGGCCCGCGGTTACACCGCCTGGGATCCGACCAGCCCCGCCTTCCTCATGCGGGGCGAGAACAGCGTCACCCTCTGCATCCCCACGGCGTTCGTCTCCTGGACCGGCGAGGCGCTCGACACCAAGCTGCCGCTGCTCCGCTCGATGCAGGCCCTCTCGCAGCAGGCCATGCGCGTCCTCCGCATATTCGGCACCGATACCGGAGTCTCCCGCGTCTTCACCACCGTCGGCCCGGAGCAGGAATACTTCCTGGTGGACCGCGAGCTCTACTACGACCGCCCCGACCTGCTCACCTGCGAGCGGACGCTTTTCGGGGCCAAGCCGCCCAAGGGTCAGCAGCTGGAAGACCATTACTTCGGCACCATCCCGCCCCGGGTGCTCGCCTTCATGTCCGAAGTGGAACGCGAGCTCTATCGAGTCGGCGTGCCGGTCAAGACCCGGCACAACGAAGTGGCGCCGGGCCAGTACGAGATCGCCCCGCTGTTCGAGGAGAGCCACATCGCGAGCGACCACCAGATGGTGCTGATGGAGACCATCAAGCGCGTCGCACCCCGCTACGGCCTGCAGGCGCTGCTGCACGAGAAGCCGTTCGCCGGCGTCAACGGCTCGGGCAAGCACAACAACTGGTCGATGAGCACGGACACCGGGGTCAACCTGCTCGACCCGCAGGACGAGACCCACACCAACATGCAGTTCCTGGTGT
>DAIMFY010000345.1:0-2753 GCA_036724295.1 Gemmatimonadales bacterium
TGCAGGGCCTCATCATGCGCGATCACACCGTTGAAGTCGAAGAGAATCCCGCGTGCGAGCATGGAGGGAAGGTAATGGGGAAGGTCGTCAGTCGTCGGTCGTCAACGGCACCCGACGACCGGCGACCGAAGACCAACGACCTCCACCGGATGCGCCACCCGGATCGCCGAGCCCCGCGCCCTGAGTCCCGCGCCGATCTGCATCAGGCATCCGGGGTTTCCGGTGAGCACCAGGTCGGGCGCGGGATCCACCGCGAGGATGGCGTCGAGCTTGGCATCGAGCACCGCCTGCGACATCCCCGGCTCCAGCAGGGAAAAGATTCCGGCACTGCCGCAGCATTTCTCGCTGTCGGCGAGCGGGAGGAGCGTAAGCCCCGGAACATCCTGGAGCATCGCCAGCGGCTCGGCCAGGATCCCCTGCGCATGCTGAAGGTGGCAGGGGGAATCGTACAAGACGGACAGACGGACAGGCGGGCGGTCGGACAGGGATGCGCGCGGTGTTGATAGTCTCGCCAGGCCATTGCAGGGGCGGCCTGCGGCCGCCCCACTCGCATCGGGGCTGACGTTCGCGTGTTGACCGTCGACCGTTGACCGTTGACCACTGTCCGCCCCGTCCGCCAGCATCTCGCTCACATCCTTCACGCGTTCCGCAAACCGCGCTGCCTCCTCGCTGCCCAGCAGGTGCCCGTAGCCCTTGAGCATCGCGCCACATCCTGCGCTGTTCACCACGATTGGCCCGTCGCTGTCGCGGAACGCCGCGATGTTGTGCCGGGCCAGCGCCCGGGCCCCATCGAGATCGCCCGCGTGCGCGTGCAGTGCGCCGCAGCAGGCCTGGCCTCGCGGGCAATCCATCTCACGTCCCACGTCCCGCAGCGCTTTCCCCGTGGCCTCATGCACGTGGGAGAAGAGCGTGGACATGACGCAGCCAGTGAAGAGATGGGCGGGATGGGCAGGATGGGCGAGATGGGCTGGTCGGTGCACGCCTGCCCATCTTGCCCATCCCGCCCATCCTACCCCGCTTGCATCAAGCATCCCCATCGCAAACCGGATCCCCGAGCGCCCCGCCAGCGCCGCCGGCAGTCCCGTTGCCCGGAGCAGCCGTGCGGCGAAGAGCAGCGGCTTCCAGAGCCACACATGGCGAAACACGCGGAGGATGAGGCGGGCCTTGAGCGGGAGACCGTGCGCACGAACGAGCGAGTCGCGCGCGGCCTCGAGGCCCGCGCCGTATTGCACACCGGACGGGCACACCGGTTCGCAGCCCCGGCAGCCGAGGCAGGCGTCGAGATGATCGTTGAGGCCGGAGTCATTGGGTGAGAGCTCGCCCCGTGCGAGCGCGCGCATCAGCAGGATGCGCCCGCGCGGGCTGTCGGCTTCGTCGCCGGTGGCGAGATAGGTCGGGCACGCCGGCAGGCAGAAGCCGCAGTGCACGCAGGTGGAGAGCGGATCGAGAATCGCGTCGTTCACGCTTCGACTCCGCCCTCCAGCGCCACGCTGAGGGTGTGGCCCGGGTCGAATGCGTCGCGGAGTCCGCTCACCAGCTGGCCCACGCCCTCGCGGTACGCGCCGAAATGGCCCAGCTGCTGCCGGATGTCCCATGGCGCGCGCTCGAGCGTCATGGGAATCTCACGCTCGGCGAGGAGACGCCTCAGGGTCCGGAGCCGCTCTGCGGTTGCGATCCCGCTCCAGCGCAGTCCGCCGCCCGCGCTCGCGCTCACCAGCCCTTCGCTCAAGTCTCGAGTCACCGAGTCCAGCAGTTCATCGAGGCCGTCGCCCAGCACCCCGAAGCGGACGGTGATCGGCATGCTCACCACGCCGCGCGCCGTCTGCGACCAGAACGCGGAGCTCGTCTCTGCGTCGAGCGGGGCCCAGCCGGGCTGTGCCGCGGCATGCAGGTGCCGCACGTCGGCCTCGACCGCACCGTCGCTGCCCATGATGCGCGCGGCCAGCACCCACTCGGCGTCGGCCGCGAGCGACGGTGAGAAGAGTTCCAGCGCGGCGCAGGGCACCGCCGCCGCCATTACCTCACGCGCGACGGCGGTGAGCGCGTCACGCTGGCCGCGGGCGAGCAGGGTGGCGTCAGCACGCGGAACCGCGCGGAGCTTGAGGTGCACTTCGGCGATGATGCCGAAGGCGCCGAAACCGCCCACCTGCAGGCGGGTGAGGTCGTAGCCCGCGACGTTCTTCATGACCCGCCCGCCGGCCCGCACCACACGACCGTCGCCGGTGACCACGGAACAGCCGAGCACGTAGTCGCGCGGCTGCCCTTGTCCCAGCCGCAGCGGGCCAGCCGTCGCGGTCGCAAGCACGGAGCCGATGGTGCGGTCGGGACGGCCGGGGGGGTCGAGCGGGAGCCAGAGTTCATGCTCTGCGAGTCGGCGGCGGAGGACATCCATGCGCACGCCGCCCTGCACGCTGGCGGCGAGGTCGGAGGCGCTCACTTCCAGCACGCGGTCGAGCGCGCGCGTGCTGACGGAGAGGTCGGCCGGTGCGTCGGTCGGGAGCCAGGAGCCCTCGCCTTCCACCCGCACCTTCCAGCCCTCCGCGTGGGCCACGTGACACACCTGGGCCAGCGACTCCACGCTGTCCGGCAGGGCGCGTGGCACCCCATCAGCAGCGGCCGACGCGCCCTCGTTGCCGAGCAGGGCCCGGAGCCGGGCCAGGATCTCGGTTCTCATTGTATCCCTCCAGCGCGCCACTCCCGGCACGCATGCACCGGCAGCACCTTGCCCGGGTTGGCGCGTTCCGCGGGATCGA
>DAIMFY010000346.1:0-2749 GCA_036724295.1 Gemmatimonadales bacterium
GGCCAAGGGCACCGACTTCGACTGGTGGCGCGCCCGCATGGTGGGCGGCCGCACCAACCACTGGGGCCGCATCTCCCTCCGGTTCGGGCCCGATGACTTTCGTCGCAAGACGCTGGATGGCCTGGGCGACGACTGGCCCATCACCTACGATGACGTCTCGCCCTGGTACGACAAGGTGGACGACCTCATCGGCGTTTTCGGCAGCAACGAGAATTTTCCCAACGCCCCGGACGGCCATTTCCTTCCGGCACCCAAGCCCCGCTGCTACGAACTCCTGGTCAAGCAGGCCGCCGACAAGCTCAACGTGGCCTGCATCCCGGCTCGGCTTTCCATCCTCACCAAGCCCATTCATGACCGCGCCGCCTGCCACTACTGCGGCCAGTGCAACCGCGGGTGCCGCACCAATTCCAACTTCAGCTCCGCCAATGTGCTGATCCCGCCGGCGCTGAAGACCGGGAAGCTGACTCTGCTCACGAACGCCATGGCGCGCGAGGTGACGCTGGGCAGCAACGGGCTCGCCAATGGCGTGGCGTATGTCGACAAGGCCACCAACACCGACCAGCACGTGAGCGCCCGCATCGTGGTGCTTGCCGCCAGCGCCTGCGAGACCTCTCGTCTCCTGCTCAATTCGAAGAGCGGAAAGTTCCCGCACGGCCTCGCCAACTCCAGCGGGCTCGCGGGCAAGTACCTCACCGACACTACTGGCACCGATGTCGCGGGATTCATTCCCAAGCTGATGAATGGCCACTCCCACAACGAGGACGGCGTGGGCGGCGGCCATCTCTACTGCCCCTGGTGGCTCGACAACAGCAAGCTCGATTTTCCGCGCGGTTATCACATCGAGTTGTGGGGCGGGCGCGGGATGCCGTCCTACGGCTTCATGTGGGGCGTCGACAAGTATCCCGACTTCGGCGGCTACGGGCAGGCGCTCAAGGACTCGTATCGCCGGCTCTACGGCACCACGATCGGTTTCTCGGGTCGGGGCGAGATGATCCCCAACGAAAACTCGTATTGCGAGATCGATCCCGACGTGCACGACCAGTGGGGAATTCCCGCACTCCGCTTTCACTGGAAATGGACCGACCACGAGTACAAGCAGGTGAAGCACATGCAGGAGACCTTCCGCGCGCTGGTCGACGCGATGGGCGGCACCGTCTTCTCGCCGATGCCCTCCGAGGCGGAGGGATATGGCATCTCCAGCGGCGGCAGCATCATCCACGAGCTCGGCGGCGCCCGGATGGGCAAGGATCCCTCCCGCTCGGTGGTCAACGAGTGGAACCAGGCCCACGACGTGAAGAACCTCTTCGTCGCCGACGGCGCGCCGTTCGTCTCCCAGGCTGACAAGAATCCGACCTGGACCATCCTGGCGCTCGCGTGGCGTACCGCCGATCATATCGCCGAGCTCAGAAAGGCGGGCACCGTATGAGCAACCTGTCCCGCCGGGAGATGGTGGGCCTCCTTGGGCTCGCCACCACGGCCACCGCCTTCGGCTGCAAGGCCAGCGATGTCCAGCGCGCGGCCGACCATGTCGCGAATGCGACTGGCGAGTATCATCCGGGCTTCTTCACCCCGGAAGAATGGAAGACAGTCAATACCCTGGTGGATATCATCATTCCGAAGGATGATCGCTCGGGCAGCGCCACCGATGCCGGCGTGCCGCAGTTCATGGATTTCATGATGCAGGAGAATCCCGGCAGCCAGCAGCGGATGCGGCTTGGGCTTGCCTGGCTCAATCGCGAATCACACGCCCGGTTTCAGGCGCCCTTCTCGACCGCTACGCCAGAGCAGCAGCTCGCGCTGGTGGACGAAATCGCCTGGCCCGACAAGGCCAGGGGCAATGAGATGCTCAAGGAGCCAGCCAGCTTCTTCTCCAACTTCCGCAACCTCACTGCAAGCGGGTTCTGGTCCAGCCGCATGGGCGTGGAGGACATCGGCTACAAGGGCAACGTGTACCGCCAGAGCTGGGATGGATGCCCGCAGCCGCAGCTGGAGAAGCTGGGATTGAAGGCGTAGGGCGTGGGGCTTGAGGCATGGGGCCCGAACCTGCTGTCATTGCGAGGCAGCGTAGCTGCCGAAGCAATCGGGTCGCTTGGATGGATGCCTCGGCAACCCGATTGCTTCGCGCCTTCGGCGCTCGCAATGACGCGTAGACCGTAGACCGTAGACTGTTGACTTGACCCGCGACCCTCGACCCTCGACTCATGACCCCTCCTCTCGGCATCGGCTTCATCGGCAGCGGCTTCAACGCCCAGTTCCACATCCGTTCCTGGACCGGCGTGCGTGATGCCGATGTCCTCGGCGTCTGGAGCCCCAACCAGGACCACGCGGCGGCGACCGCGCGCTATGCCCGCAAGCTCGACGTGGGCCGCGCCAAACCGTATCGATCGATCGCCGAGATGGTGGCGGATCCCGCCATCAACGCCATCTGGCTCTGCGGCCCCAACCAGGCCCGGATCGAGAACGTCGAAGAGATCGTGGAGACGATCGCCCGGGGGAGGGGTGAGCTGGCCGGCCTCGCCTGCGAGAAGCCGCTGGCGCGCAACGTGGCCGAGGCGCTGGAAGTCACCAGGCTGGTGAAGAAGGTCGGCCTCAGGACCGGCTACCTCGAGAACCAGCTCTTTGCGCCTGAAGTGGAGCACGGCCGCAACCTGCTCTGGGCCCGCGGCGCGCGGCTCACCGGCCGCCCCTATCTGGCGCGCGCGGCCGAAGAGCACAGCGGCCCCCACATGCCGTGGTTCTGGCAGGGGAA
>DAIMFY010000347.1:0-2729 GCA_036724295.1 Gemmatimonadales bacterium
GATGCTTCATCCTGCCGTCTGGCACTTCCATGCCCCAGCGCCGGCAGGCCATCGTGAGCCCTTGTCGCGTGACGCCGAAGACCTGGCAAATGACGCTCGCGGGCGTGCGCCGCGCAGCGAGGCGGGCGAGTTGCTTGCGGTCAATCTTGGGCGCGGGCATCAGGCCACCACCCGCTGCGCGCCGTAGGGCACTTCGTCCCATCGTCCGCTCCCATAGGCATCCAGTTCGACGGTGCCCTTCCGGCCGTGCCGGTTCTTGGCGAGGATGAAATCCACCCGCCGCACATTGCGGATCACGTCGTCCTGGTCCTCGTGGGCGTGGAGGAAGCAGACGAGATCGGCGGCCTGCTCCAGTTCCCCTGAGTCGCGCAAGTCACTGAGCCGCGGCCGGCGCGGTGTCTCGCCCTTCTCGACGGCCCGCGAGAGCTGGGACAGCGCGAGGATCGGCACGTCGAGATCCAAGGCGAGCCGCTGGAGTCCCCGGCCCACCGCGCCCACTTCGATGTTGCGGTTTTCGCTCCGCCCATCCGGCCGGAGCAGCTGCACGTAGTCCACGACAATGAGCGCCAACCCTCCCTCCGTGCGCCGCACCCGTTCCGCTTCCAGCCGGATCATGCCGGGCGTCGTGGAGTGGGCGTCGAGCGTCAAGCGCCAGGTTGCCATATGGCCACCAGCGCGGGCGAGCTGGGTCCAATCGCGGTCCTGGATTTTGAGGAGGTCGACGCCCGCCTCCAGCGCGAGCATCCGCCGGGCAAGCTGGCGGGCGGTCATCTCAGCCGTCACGAACAGGACGGGCTCCTCGGCGTTCAGGACTTCTCGCGCACAGAAGCCGGCGAATTGCGTCTTGCCGACCGAAGGCCGGGCGGCAATCAGGGTGAGCTGGCCATTCTGCCAGCCTCGGGTGAGGTGATCCACCTTGGGCAACCCACAGGGCCAGCCCGGCGTCACGCCGTTCTTGCCCTCGTCCTCGATCTGCTGCATGGCATCCACGATGAGCGCGCGCATGGTGGGGCGATCAGGGCGGGCAGTGGTCGAGAGCGCCACGGTCGCCGCCGCAGAGGTTTCCGAGAGCGGGGTCTGGAGATCAGCGGCCCGCTCGGCGTGCTGGTGGAGCGTCGTGTAGGCGTTCCGGCGTTGCGCGCGATCCCGGAGGATGGCGGACCAGAACGGGATGTTGACGACGGGGCCGGCGGCTTCGGTGAGGCTCGCCATGAGGTCGCCCGGCGGGGTGCCCAGGTTCATGGCGCGGTACTGCTCCCGGAAGACTTCGGGCTCCAGCGGCAGCCCAGCTTCGGCGGTCTTCCGCAAGACGCGGTAGAGCGTGCGGTGTTCCGGCACGGCGTAGCAGTCGGCGTCCGTCTCCTGCAAGGCCAGCGGCAACCCCTCGGCGGCGTACACCAGCGCCGCGCCCAGGACCTGCTGCTCGGCTTCGACGTGGACCAGGGATTCGGGGATCATGCGGACCCCAGCGTGCGGAACTGCTCAGCGCGAGCCTTGGCGAGCGCCCGCTCTTCGGGGGTCGGCTCGGCAAGTCCCTCGGTGTCCAGTGACCGCGCCGCGTCAGCGAGCGCGGGCGCACCGGAGTCCCGCTCGTGACGGCTAGAACTACCCGTAGGGTAGTTCTTCTGTTCTGTCGCGTGACATGTGCGCGTGACAGGGGCGTGACTGTCACGATTGTCACGCGTGACACTATCGCGTGACAGGGGCGTGACGGGGGTATTCCGGGCGGCCTTTTCACGCTTCCGCTGCCGCTGTTTCCGCTCCCGCCATTGCTCCTTGGAGTCGCTCGGCTTCGTCTGCCTGTCTTTCCAGCGAGCCAGCCGGAGCGCCCCGTCCGCGTCCTGAATCAGGATCTCCAGGTCGAGGCAGGAGGCGAGCGCCGCGGCAACATGCTGGCCCGTCGCGTGGGGAATGAGTGGGGCAATGTCGGCCGGCTCCGCCGGCTTCCCGCCCACGGTCAGCCGCCCGTCATCATGCGACTGCTTGGCAAAGACGATCAGCCACGGCAGCAGGTCGAGGTGTTCCGCCCCCTCACGCGCGGCACGCATGAGCTTGGGGTCTCCCAAGATGTCCACGTAGACCTTGGCCCATTCCGTCATGCGACCCTCGGCGATGAGGGTATGCGGTCCAGGACGCGAACGAGGATAGACGAGACGTGCTCCAACCCATCGGTGCGTGCGATCTGCCGCTCTCGCGGGAGCGGCACGCGATCATGGGCGCGCTGGTGACAGGCCGCGCAGAGGACGCGCAGCTCATAGCTGCGTTCGTCCCCCAGGTGCTTGTAGGAGAGGTGGTGGACTTCCAGCCCATGCCGTGCAGTGCAGCCGGGATGCTGGCACCGATGTTTGGCGCGGCGAATCGCCCAGACGCGCACGGCTCGCCACCAGGGCGTCGTGAGATAGGCCGCGTATTGCTCCTTCGTCACGCCGCCGCCTCCGCATACTCGGGGGCCACAAAAACCCGGTGGAGGTTGCCGTGGCTTTGCTCGATGACACTGCGGCGGAACCGCTCGCTCTTGGCCAGTCCCGCCAGCGTCAGGACCGCACCCAGGTAGGAGAGCTGCCGGCCCGTTTCCTGTCCTGAGAGGATGCCGCGCTGGACGGCATAGAGCCGGAGGTCCGCGACCGTGATCCCGTCCGGTCCCGCCTTCCGGGCCAGTTCCAGGGCGAGCGGAATGAGCCGGTCAATCGCTTCCCGGCGATGCGCGGGGACGCGGCGATCCCAGCGCA
>DAIMFY010000348.1:0-2718 GCA_036724295.1 Gemmatimonadales bacterium
TCGGGACGGGGCTGTTCGGGGAGTGGAATGGAATCGGGCGACTGGGCGTGGACCGCGCTTGTGGCGAGCGCAAGCAGGGCAGCGAGAGCGACGAGGTGCTTCGGTAAAGTCGGCATGCGGGGAATTTACGGACTTCTGCCGCATTCGCGACTTGCCGTATCGGCGGGCCCACCTTTTTCAACGCAGAGGCGCAGAGGACGCAGAGATGCGCAGAGAGTCTCGCGAGCTGGAGGCATCCCGATCTTCGAGTCGAGCATCAAGAAAACATTTGTGGGCTTGCAGGAAGGATTGGGGCGTCAGGTGCACATGGAGCCCTCCGCGACTCCTCCGCGTTCTCTGTGCCTCTGTGGTGAAAAGGCGCCGCCGCCAACAGCCAGCAGCCTTCAGTGCATCTCCTCGAAAAACCTCGCGATCAGCTCGATCTTTCGCAGCACCGCCAGAGCGCTCGCCAGCTCGCCCTCGCGCCGGTCCTCAGCCGTCTCGCCGAGCAGCGGATCCATCTCCACCCGTGACACGAGCCGAGCGCCGAAGGCGATGCGGATGGCGGCGTACTGATGGCCGTGATCGCTGAGGATCACCACCGGCTGGCCCACGTGGCACGACGACGATGCGATGCGACGTTCCTCGCCATCGATCGCGCCAGGCAGCAGCTCCGAGATGTCCATGTTCAGCCAATGGTAGAGCTGCCTTACCTCTTCCAGCGTCAGGTAGGGTGGTTCGCCAGCAGGAGTGTTGCCGCGTTTCACCAGGAGTGAGAAGATCGTCTGGGTCGAATCCCACGCCTGCTCGTCATCTTCTGGCAGCCTGGTGAGTGCCGGCGCGTCCACCATCTTCACCCATTCGCTGCGCGCCACCGCGCGGTCCAGTCCCTCCACGAAGTGACGCACCGCGGTGAACTGCCGCTCGGCGGGCACCACGTAGAACGCCTCCATCTCCCAGAGCGCCGCCCGCCATCGAAGCAGGCTGCCTACGTTGGCGCCGATCGGGATGTCGTGGGTCAGGCCCTGCCACCGCAGCGGGAAATCGCTGCGGCTGGAATAGTCGGCGAGCCCGAGCGGGAGCGGCGGAAGGCGGTCCACCCGGCTGGCCATCCCGGGTGGCACCACCAGTCCGCCGGAGAACGGCGGTCCCGTGAAGAACTTCGAGCCAGTGATGAGCAGGAGGAATCCGCTCTCGAGATAATGACGCAGCGCGGGCCGGCTCAGGCGCATCTGCGCCGCATCAACCAGCACGGTGAGCTGGCCGGGATAGCGCTCCGACAGTGCGCGCGCCAGCTCCACGCTGGGTCCGCCAACGCCGGTCTTGGACGCGTCCACCAGGTGCAGGAGCACGATGCCACCACGCTCGCACCGGTCCCTGACTGTCGCCTCGATCACGGCATCGAGCTCCGGCGCGGCGATGACCGTGCCGTCAGCGCGGCGCACCGGGATCTGCACCAGTTCCAACCTGTCAGTGGGCAGGCCTGACACCGGCGCGCCGGGCCGGGCGGGGCGGCCGTGCGGCGTGAGGCTGTCGAAGTGCCGGCCTCCGGCGGCGGGAACCGTTCCGCTGCCAACCTCAGTCGGCGCGAGCACCACGCTCGTGATCGGGGCATCGCTGCCGCCGCTAGCGAAGCAGAGCGCGAGCAGCTCCGCATCGGTGCCGGATGACGTGAGCACCAGCTCGGTACCAGGCAGGTCGAGGTGCAGCCACCGGAGGATGGCCCGTCGGATGCTCTCCGACTGATCGAGGATGGCCTCCTCGAAATCGTCCTGGCTGACCGCGGCGATGAGGCGCTGGCGACTGCGTTCCGCCGTCCGGAACCCGACTTCCGAGACTGACGTCGCCGTGCACGACGAAAACGTGTGGGCCCACGGCCTCGGTTTCGGGCTGCAGCCGTAGCGATTCAGTCCGCTGGTCGGATCGATGGGCAATCGGCTGTCGCCACCCAGGGTGAGCAGTCGCTCGGTGGGAAGCGCAAGCGGAAGCAGTGCGGTCAGCCGGCCGAGAACCCGCCGTTGCAGGCCAGCGTCACCAAAGCGCTCGATTGCTGCTGGCGCGTCCCACGCCCGGAGGCGAAATAGTGCGGCAGCGTGTTCCCGCAGGTGCTCGAGGATGCGCGTCGCCTCGCCGAGAGTCGGCGCGACCAGCGCCTCTCTCCAGGAGGTGTCCAGTCCGAGGGTCTCCTCTTGCTCGGCCGTCGTGAGCCCATCGAGATAGCCGAGTGTCGCATGGCATGCGAGACCAAGCCCGGCGATCCGGGCATCGTCGTCATCGGGGAGGAGCCGGTCGAGCAGCACGACTTCCAGCGCATGCCTGAGCACCATACCCGCGGCCGCGTCATCGCGCTCCGCAACGGAGAGATGAAGCGAGACGAAACCATCGCGCAGCATCCAGGGTGTCGGTTCCTCGTGGAGGCCGAATGCAATGCCGTCGGCGAGCGGTCGCAGTTCCGGCCGGCCCAGCAGCGTCGTGAGGTTGGCCACGCGATCGGGGTGCCACGAGCCCACCGTGCATGGCGAGCTTCGCACAGCATTGGCCCGGTACTCCTCTCGCACATGCTCAGCGGCAATTGTGACGCCCGACACATTGGCCGGATGCGGTGGCGCGTTGGTCATTCTGAGAAACTATAATAGGCTGTGAGCTGTGAGCTGTGAGCTGTGAGCTGTGAGCTGTGAGCTGTGAACTGTGAACTGTGAGCTGAGAGCTGAGAGCTGAGAGCTGAGAGCTGAGAGCTGA
>DAIMFY010000349.1:0-2713 GCA_036724295.1 Gemmatimonadales bacterium
CACGGCGCGACGAGCAGAGATCGCGCTCTAGACCCCGACTTTCGTCGGGGTGACGTACACGCGACCTTCGCGCTGCCCATCCTGCCCATCCTGCCCATCCTGCCCATCCTGCCCATCCTGCCCATCCTGCCTCACTCCACAAACTTCTCCGCAATCCCCGGCGCCATCCCCACAAACGGCGCATCGCTGTTGCAGAGCAGCGCTACGACGACATGCTGCTCAGGATAGATCACGAGATATGCCGTGCCGCCCACGGACCCGCCGGAATGGCTCACCCGAGTGCGGCCCTGCTTGTCCTTCCCCACGAACCAGCCGATCCCGTACTCCGACCGGGTGCCGTTCTTCATCAGCTGCGGCGTCCAGAGCAATGCACGGGTGGAGTCAGCCAGCAGTTTGCCTTCGAGGAGGCCTTCACCAAACCGCACCAGGTCCTCGGTGGTCGAAAGAAATCCGCCGCCGGCCCACTTGTAGCTGTTGTCCACGTAGGGCGCATTCACCACGCCGCTGTCGGCGGAGCCGGTGTACCAGCGCGCCCGGAACGGCACGATACTGTCCACGTAGTCCGGTACGGTGTGCGTCATGCCAAGTGGCGTGAACACGCTGTCCTGCATGAAGCGGAGGAAGGGAATCCCGCTCGCCTTCTCCACCACCGCGCTCACCAGGTTCCAGCCGTAGCTGGAGTAGGCGAACTTCGTTCCCGGCTCGAACAGCAGCGAATCGTTCTCGAAGATCCTGAGCCCGTCCATGACGTTGGCAAAGTGCTCCTTCATCAGGAACTCGTCGCCCTTGTAGTGACGGATGCCGGCCAGGTGCCCGGCCACCAGCCGGGTGCTGATGGGCCAGCGCTTCTTCGGAAAGGACGGCACGTAGCGCTGCACCGGCGCGTCCAGGTCCAGCTTGTGGGCATCCACCAGCAGCCCCACGGCAACACTCGTGAGCGGCTTGGAAACGCTTCCTACCCGGAACCGGGTGAGGGCGCTGACCGGCACCCGTTGTTCCACATCTGCCCAGCCGAACCCCTCGCTCCAGATCACGTTGCCGTCACGCATGACGGTGATGGAGGCACCGGGCACTCCGCTCTTCTCCATCCGGCTCCGGATGTCATCGCTGATCTGACGTATCAGCGCCGAGTCGCGTGTCGCCGAGCCCGCGACGGCATACGGCGCGCCCTGGGCGTGCGCTGCGATGCCCGGTGTCGCCAGCAGCGCAAGGATCAGCATGAAGCGGGACAGGAATCTCATTGGAAGTAGGGATCCTCTGATGGAATGCCGGATTGCGGATCCGGCTCTGCCGGTGCTCCCCGCGACCCGCCCGCCGGCATAGAGGAGGCGAGGAGCTGCGCATAGTCGGGCGTGTCGATTGTCCACTGCGACCGCTCGCAGTGGATGACGCGGGTTTCGAAGGGCGAGCTCGCCATGATCACGACGAAGCGGTCCACCTCTTCCTTTCGGACCCGCTTGCGCTCCACGAAGGTCCACGGAATGCCGCTGGCGTCCACCCACTCGCGTTCGATCACATGGCCTCGGCATGAAACGAGGGATTCTCGATGACGCCAAGCAGGTTGCCGAAAGGATCGCGTACCGCACCAATCCGGATGTCACCGCCCACGTCTTGCACGGGCTCGTGGTCGGTGGCGCCCAGCTCGATCAGCCGGCTGTAGGCCGCGGCGGCATCGGTAACACCCCAGTAGGCAATCCCCGCCTCGGGACGGTCGTGCATGGCGTGTTCGTCCGGGGTGATCCCCAGCTCAAAGCCGCCCACGTTGAAGCCCACGTAGAACGGCTCATCGAAGTACGGATCAATCTCCAGCACCTTGCGATACCACTCCCGCGCCGCGGTGATATCGCGCGCGCTGTACTTGGCGGTGCGGAGACCAAGGAAGGGTGTTGGGGGCATGGTGGCTCCTTGTTGGGTCGCGGGTCGCGGGTCGCGGGTCGCGGGTCGCGGGTCGCGGGTCGTCGGTCGCAGGACGCGGGACATTGCGTCATTGCGAGCCCCGAAGGGGCGAAGCAATCGGGTCGCTGGAATTCGGATACTGGCGACCCGATTGCTTCGTCAGGCCCTGCGGGCCTTTCTCGCAATGACGCTTCACCGTGTCACAGCAACCTCAACTCCCTCAACCTTCCCTCCAGCTCCCCCGCACCCGTGAAGTGCACCGTCTGCATGCCGAGGGCGGCGGCAGGAGCCAGGTTCTGGGGGCGGTCGTCCACGAAGAGCGATCGGGCGGGGTCGGCCTGGGCCAGCGCCAGCCCACGCTCAAAAAAACGGCGCGCCGGCTTCCGGACGCCCAGCCAGCAGCTGCTGAGGAATGCCGCAAAATACGGTCGCAATCCAAATGCGGTAATACGATGAAGATTGAGCAGCTCGGATTCGTTGTTCATCGTCATCATCGTGAAGCGACCGGACTGGTGCAGCCGCTGCACCAGCGCGATGGCGTCCTGGTCCGGCTTGCTGCGTGCCAGCATGTACGCCACGAACGCCTCACGCGAGAAGTCGCGCTGCCGGTAGAAGACGGTGACATCCAGGTATTCGTCGAAGTCGAGCTGCCCAGTTTCCCAGTCGCCCAGCACTTCATCATGCCGGGCTTCCATGTCTTCCTCGATGCCGAATTGCTGGCGCGCAGCCGCGCGGTCGCCCGAATCCCAGCCATTGGTGCCAAGCACGCCGCCGATGTCGAAGAAGAGATGGGTAAAATCACCGCTGGGCATGTCAG
>DAIMFY010000350.1:0-2702 GCA_036724295.1 Gemmatimonadales bacterium
CGTGACGCGCGAGAGATCCGAGAATGCCACTGACGCCCAGTCAGGCGGCCGGATGCCAGTTCGAAGCGTACCTGTCGTGATTGTCCCTCAATAAATCCCATCTTTTCTACATATCTCGCGGGAACGGGCGCGCCATGCGCCCGTTCTTCCTTCCTTTGCTGAGAGCTGAGGGCTCGTATTTCCTCGCGACCCCAAGCCCTAAGGTCTAAGCCCCAGCAACCTCGCGTCCCGCACCAGCCCGGCAGACGTCCACTCCCGGAAGCCCACCTGCGCAACCAGCGAGGGCGACGCCCAGTGGATATCGGGGCCATGGGGTGCGGCGCTTTCAAAGGGGCTGGTTCGGCGGCGGAGCCGGCGCAACAGGCCGGCCACGCCGGCCAGATCGTCGGCTTCACCCATCGACGATACCCGGCCTGCATACATGAGATGCATGCCGCATCGTCGTCCCACCAGCAGGGCTGACGGCCTGCCCGCACCCGAAGCCTGCACATACCCTCCAACCACAAATTCCCGCGTCTGCCCTGTCACCAGGGCGCGCCAGTCCGCCGAGGGTCCACTGCGATAAGCGCTGTCGGCGCGCTTCGCGATGAATCCCGTTCTCATGCCCACACCCGATACGACCGCAGCCACCATCGGCTCGCTCGGCGCCATCTGCACGAGATCATCGAACCAGACCGCATCGCGGAGCACCGCCTTCCGGTCGGTGAGCGGGAGGGGCCGGAGTGAGACGCCCTCATAGTGGAGGCAATCGAACAGCTGCAGCGCCCCCTCGCCGAATACGCCATCGAGAACGGCGTTGCCGCGCACCGCCGCCGACAGGCGCCGGGCGATCTCGGGCAGCGCATGCTCGACCGGGATACCGCGCCCTGACAGGAGCTTCACGCGTCCACTGGAGACGAACGCCAGGCAGCGAACGCCAGCGAGCCGTGGTTCCCAGAGCCACGATTCCCCTGGCCCGGGCACCTGCCCCTCCACGGCACGCATCGGCTCGATCCACGCCGGCGCCGGTGCGGTGAGGGCGTATGGTCCGCGCTGGTTCTGGGCTCTTCGTTGCGGCATCGTCTTCATCCGGTGACAAGGAAGCCCGGTTATCCACCAGTCTCCGGCTTTTCCACAGCCGGCGACTGGTTTTCCACCGAGTTTCCAACATAAGATGTTGGTGCTGAATGACTTAGATGACTATACCGTAGGAAGGAATGCGTCGTTGCGCAAGAGTCAGGAATTTCTACTCCGCGAAGGACTCCATTGGCGGGCGGGCCGAGCCGATGACGCCGCGCAGGGCGCCCACCACGGCGGAACTGGAGTCGGATGAGGCGAGACGGTCGGTCACGCGACGGCGCAGGGTGCCGTAGCGGAGCGTGGCGCCCGCATCGCGGAAGGTGATCTTGCCGTCGCTCACCGAATAGGCCCCAGCCTGCTCATCGAGGATGCCGAGCAACGCCGAAATGTCGGACAGCAGCTGGTCGGCGGCGCGAGCGCTGGCCTGGCTCTCACCCCGCGTCATCCCCTTGTACCAGCCCGCGGCCTCGGAGTCGCTCCAGTCACCGGAGAGCTGACCGGCGGTGTCGCGATAGGCGGCTTCGATCCCGTTGGCTTGCGTACGATAGCTGCGGATGAAGTTGGCGATACCGGCGACGGCGAGCCGCGTGTCGCTCACATTGCCGGATGCCAGGCGGCCTTCGCTGAAGAGGGCGGTGATGCCCGATGCCCGGAGCTGGTTGTCGAGCGAGGCGCGGGCCCCGTCATGGGCTGCGTTGTAGCGGTTGGCGAGTGCGGTCGCCGAGGTGCTGGCGGTCTTCACTCCGCCCGCATCGAGACCGCCCAGTCTCGGCGCAGCCGGAAGCACTCGGGCGCTGCTGCTGTCGGCGGCGCTCGGCGTCGTTGCGGGAGGGCCGTCGGGAATCGTGGGCATCGCCATGTAGCTCTGTGGCATCGCCAGGGCATTGTCTGCCGGAATGCCAGTCGTATCGGGTTGTGCGTTCACCTCGAAGCTGTTGCTCGGCGTCGCGGCCAGGGTGGTGGACGAGACCGCTGCCGTGCTGTCAGCTGCACCATTCGCCTCGCCAGCTGACGGCGTATGCGTCATGACGACGGCCACGGCGCTTGCCACCAGCACGACGCCAGCGGCGATGCCGGCGGTACGCCGGTTGAGCCACGACGCGCGTGGCCGGCTGATGTCGATCAGGATCTCCTCAGGAGACTCGTGCTCGGACCCGGGCGCGGGAGCCGGCGCAGTGCCGGCTGCAGCAACGAGCGCCTCGATGTGCTTCGGCGTTGACGTCGGCGGCCCGAAAAGCGAACCGCTCACGGCACGCTGGGCATGTGGCAGGAGCTCGGGCACCTCGAGAAATTCGAGCTCGTTCGTCCTGGCAGCCGGAGACTCGGTCGCGTGCGGTGCGGCGGGAGCCGGGGCCGGTACGACCATCGGAGCGTGCGCGACCACCGGAGCGGGAGGTGCTACCGGGGCCGGAACCGCAACCGGCGCCGCCTTGGGCGGCGCGGTCATTGCCCGCTTGTAATGCGGGTGCACCGTAACCGGCAGCCACTTGGACGAGGCACCGTGCCAGACGCGGGCGTCGGCGCTGATCTCGCCAGCCCGCACGGCAGCGGCGAATTCGTCAAAGCTCTGGAAACTGACTTCCTGGCCGGGGCGGAGCTCGATTCGGTACATGGGCACGATCCGGTTGCTGCATGGTGAATTC
>DAIMFY010000351.1:0-2694 GCA_036724295.1 Gemmatimonadales bacterium
GTCTAACTTTCGCACTTGGCGCTTAGCCCTTGGCGCACAGCCCACAACCGAGGAACCGATGCTCAGCCGCTCCGCCCCGTTCGCCCTTCTGGCAGTCCTGTTTCTGCCCGTGACCGGCAACGCACCCGTTACGCTCAAGTACAAGGTCAGCCAGCACTTTTCCCAGACCATCGACCTGACCATGATGGGTCAGGAGCCCCAGACCAATACCGCCGATTACGACAGTTACGTCACGATCGTCAGTGCCGACAGCGCCGGTGGCCACGCGCTGACCGTCACGGTGGATTCGATCATATCGGCGCCCGGTTCCAATCCGCAGATCGTGGAGGCACTTACCAGCCAGCTGAAGGGAGCCACCGGCAGCGGCTACGTGAACGGAGCCGGCGAAGCGTCCGGTTTCCCGACCAGCCTCCAGGGCGGCGCGCTCAAGGTCCTGGCGCAGGCGGTCTACCCGAAGGTGAAGCAGGGCGCCAAGCCCGGCGACACCTGGGCAGATACGGTTTCCACCGTTGATTCCGCCATGGGCGGGTCGGTGACGCGCCATGTGATCACCAACTATTCCAGCGCCGCCGGGGACAGCTGGAAGGGCCAGCCGACGGTGAAGCTGCAGGCCGCCAGCTCATTCACGCTCTCAGGATCGCAGGGTGGGGCCTCCCTGGAGGGCAATGGCAGCAACAAGGCCAGCTTCATGGTGGCTCGCGCGGGCCACACGGTTTCCGGCCAGAATTCGGGAAAGGTGAACCTCAACGCAACGACACCGCAGGCACCGATGCCGATCCCGCTCGTGAACGAGACGTCGACCACGATCGCGCTGCTGCCCTGACGTGCTGATGCGATCCGCCCTGGGAGCCGCCGTCTTCGCGGTCAGCGCCTGCGCTTCGTCGGCGACGGGCGGGGCATCGCCCGGCCGGCCGGCACCAGCCCCCGGCGCTGAAGCGCCGGCGCCCGCCGCGCCCGCGCCGAGCAAGCCGACCGGCAAGGCCATTGCGCTCAAGCCGCCGGCGTTTACCCGCTACCAGCTGCAACGCTCTGATACCATGGAGCTGAAGCTCCCCGACGGCAGCTCCCAGATGCAGGCATACCGCTGGAGCGCGTGGATCGACACCCGCACGTTGGTGGAGACCGGCGGCTACCACCTGGTGCTGACACTCGATTCGCTGGAGGTTGCCGTGTCGGGAGTGCCGCTCCTGCAGCCGGCGCTGGACAGTGCCCGCGGCACCCGCTGGACGGCGCACCTGGCGGCTGACGGGAAGCTCTCGAGCATCGAGACCGACCGCGAGAGCTCGATTGCCCGGCAATTCGAGTCCATGCTGCGCTATCTCTACCCACCGGTGCCGGGTGGTGAAGTGCGTGCCGGCACGACCTGGACCGATTCGGCCACGGTGCCGACTCGCGCGCAGAATTTTGACGTGCAGGAAACGGAACGGACCGACTACATCGCCACCGGACCGGCGGTGCATGGCAGTGAGACGGTGCTGGTGATCGGCGGGAACGGGACCTTTACCCGCACCGGCACCGGCTCGCAGTACGACCAGCCGATGCAGTATCAGTCGTCCGGGCAGCGGCGAGTCACGTTCTACCTCGCGACCGAAGGTGCTCCGGCCGGCGCCGAAGGCACGGAGACCAGTCAGGTGACGGTGACCGTACCGGCCGTGGGGCAGTCGCTCAGCGCCGACCAGCGCGGTTCCTTCCGGATCAGCATCATCGGCACACCCTGATCCGCCGTGCGGATTGTCCGCCGGGTACTTCTGGTCATTGCAGCGGGAGCCGGGCTCTTCATCGCCTGGCTCTTTGCTGTCTGGCCCCCTCCGGTGTGGTACGCCACCCACTTTCCCAGCCGCACGGCGTTCATGGCGATGCGGGAACGGAGTGGGGTGGAGACGGTCGCGTATCGCCCCATTCCGATTGACAGCATCACGCCACTATTCGCACAGGCAGTGATCCTGGGCGAGGATAACCGCTTCTGGAGCCACGCGGGACTCGATTTTGTCGAGCTGCGACACGCGATCGGTTATCAGCGGGACGACTTCTCCTTCACGAGCGCGCGGGACCTGCGCGATCTCGGCCGCGCCCTGAGTCATCTCTGGAGCCGGCGCGATGACCTCCGCGGGGCGAGCACCATCACCCAGCAGCTGGCCAAGAATCTCTATCTCTCGCCGTCGCGCAATCCGCTCCGGAAGTTCAAGGAGGCAGTGACGGCCTATCGGCTGGAGCTGGCGCTGGGCAAGCGCCGCATCCTGGAGCTCTACGTGAACGTGGTGGAGCTGGGACCGGGGATCTGGGGCGTCGACGCCGCGAGTGAGGCATACTTCCGCCGGTCCCCCGCCCGCCTCTCCCGAAGCGAAGCCGCAGCCCTCGCCGGCACGCTGCCTTTCCCGCTCGAGTCCAATCCATCCTTCCACCCGGCGCGGATGCGATGGAGGCAGGGGTGGATTCTGGGGAGGATGAGGTAGGGGATAGGGGTTAGGGACTAGAACTCATCTCATAAATGCCCGGAGCAGGATGAGCAGGCAGCCGAGCCGTACGAAGCCGAGATAGTTCTCCAGGTGATAGTCGTAGCGGACCAGGATGCGACGATAGTTCTGCAGCCACGCATTGAGCCGCTCGATCTTCCAGCGCCGCCGGTAGCGGCGCAGGGCGCGGCCGTCCTGCGTGGGCGGCCGGACTCGCTTGGCCCGGTGCGGGGCAATCAGC
>DAIMFY010000352.1:0-2675 GCA_036724295.1 Gemmatimonadales bacterium
CGATCGCGTGGGCGCCCCCGAGACGGCCAAGCAGCTTGTAGCAGATGTTGGCCGCATCCAGATCAGGGAAAATCAGCACGTTGGCCGGTCCCTGCAACCGGCTGAACGGATAACGCTTTTGCAGCAGCGATTCCAGCACCGCCGTGTCGGCCTGCATCTCCCCGTCCAGCTTGAGGTTGGGTCGCAGGCGATGGAGCCGCTCGACGGCATCGGCCACCTTCTGCTGGCTGGGATGCCGCACCGACCCGAAGTTGCTGAACGACAGCATGGCTACCCTGGGCTCGATCCCCAGCGAGGTAACGTACTCCGCCGCAGCGATGGCAATCTGGGCCAGCCGCTCCGCATCCGGGTCGATGTTGACGGTGCAGTCGGCGAAGAAGTGCACCTCGCCGGCGGGCGTCACCATCATGTAGATACCGGCGAGCGCGGCATCGGGCGAGGAGCCCACCGCCTCGATCGCCGGCCGGATGGCCCGCGGATAGTGCTGGTTTTCACCCACCACCACGGCGTCGGCATCACCAGCGGCAACCATCATCGCCCCGAAATACTCCGGCTGCCGAAGCCGGTGTTCCGCCTCCTGGCGGGTTACTCCCCGTCGCTGGCGGCGCACCCAGAAGCGTTCGGCATACTCCTGCAGCCGCTCCGATTCCGTCGGATCGATGATGGCGAGTCCGTCCAATCCCACCTCGGCGTCACGGGCGGCGGTCTCGATGAGCTTCCGCTCGCCGACCAGGACCGGATTGGCGATGCCATCATCCACCAGGATGCGCGCGGCCCGGATCACGCGCGGATCGTCTGCATCGGTCATGGCGACCCGCTGAGGGTTGGCGGCGGCGCGGTTCATCAGGCCGCGCATGACAGCGCGTCCATGGCCCAGCCGGGTTTCCAGGTGCGCCCTGTACTCATCGAGATCCAGCAGTTCGGTGGCGGCACCGGAGTGAATCGCCGCCCACGCCACCGCCGGCGCCACCCAGAGCAGCACCCGCGGGTCGAACGGCTTCGGGATGAGATAGTCGCGGCCAAAGCGAAGCGACGGGAGGTTGTAGGCTCGCAGCACCACCTCTGGCACGTCATCCCGCGCGAGCGCCGCGAGCGCCCGCGTTGCCGCCATCTTCATCTCCTCGTTGATGGAGCGCGCGCGCACATCGAGCGCACCCCGGAAGATGAAGGGGAATCCCAGCACGTTGTTGACCTGGTTGGGATAGTCGGTGCGGCCGGTGGCGATCACCGCGTCGGGCCGCGCCTCGCGCACCACATCCGGCATGATCTCCGGCGTCGGGTTGGCCAGCGCGAAGACAATGGGGTCAGGCGCCATCCGCTTGATGAGGTCGGGAGTGACTGCCCCTGCCGCGGAGAGCCCCACGAACACATCCGCGCCCTCGAAGGCCTCCTCCACTGTGGCGGGGGCATCAGGGTTGGCAAAGCGCGCCTTGTAGGGGTCGAGTCGCTCCCGCCCGGGCCGGATCACGCCGTGCTGGTCGCACATGAACACATGCTTGCGCTGCACGCCAAGCCGCACGTAATGCTCTGCCGTGGCGATGGCGGCGGCGCCGGCGCCGACAAAAACCACCCGCACGCTGGCAATGTCGCGGCCGGTCACCTCCAGTGCGTTGAGGAGCGCGGCGCCCGAGATGATGGCCGTCCCGTGCTGGTCATCGTGGAAGACCGGGATGGAAAGGGTCTCGCGGAGGCGCTCCTCGACGATGAAGCAGTCGGGCGACTTGATGTCCTCGAGGTTGATGCCGCCGACCGCCGGTTCCAGCATCTGGCAGAACCGGACGATCTCCTCGGGATCGGGCGCGTTGATTTCCAGGTCGAATACGTCGAGGTCCGCGAAGGTCTTGAACAGGACGCCCTTGCCTTCCATGACCGGCTTGCTGGCCATCGGGCCGATGTTGCCGAGCCCCAGCACGGCGGTGCCATTCGACACCACAGCCACCAGGTTCCCCTTGGCGGTGTAGCGGTAAACGTCCTCCGGGCGGTCGCGGATGGCGAGGCACGGCTCCGCCACGCCTGGGGTGTAGGCGAGCGAGAGGTCGCGCTGGTTCTGGGTCGGCTTGGTGGCAACGACCTGGATTTTTCCCGGTCGCCCCTCCTCGTGGTAGCGAAGAGCGTCGGCTCGTCGGTCGGGTGATGGCGGCGGGTTCAGTGGATCCTCATGGGGTGACAGTCACGTTCATGGGCCAATGATACATGACCTGCACGGTGTTGCGGTCCCGCTCGCTCGGCAGCGGCACCGTGGGATTGGAGAACATGATGTCGTTCGGGTTGGACGAGTGCCGCAGGATACCGAGCGCGTGTCCCAGCTCATGAATGGCCACGATGTTGAAGCACGCCTGGGTCTCCGGAAGGTCGGGCAGGAAACGCGGCGCGATGTAGATGTGCAGCGGCGGCGTGAGCACCCGCGTCTCCGGATCGAGCGCGATATCGGTCGCGCCCTGGCAGGCATCCGCCGAGGCAAGCAGCACCCCGCCATTTCCGGGGGGGGAGCCGATCGTCGCGATCACGTCCGCATTGGCCGAGTCCTCGACCCGCTCACCAGTGAATTCATGATACAGGAACTGGCGCTGCCAGACGGCAATTGCCGAATCCACGTGCAGCGCAAGATTGAGCGTATCCTTGGCCCAGAACTTCAGCGGCATCCGCTCCTCGGGCCAGTGGAACGAGATGGTGTC
>DAIMFY010000353.1:0-2666 GCA_036724295.1 Gemmatimonadales bacterium
GGGTGAGATCGCGCGGCAATGGGGCGGCCGCAGGCCGCCCGTACACGGGCCTGGGAAGATCGGCTTTTCCCTCCATCACTTCCCGCCTTCCCGCCCTTCCGCCTTCCCGTCTCCCACCATCACCCTCACCGCCACCGGATCGGGAAACCCGTCCTCCACGGTGAAGGTGGTCTCCGGGATCAGCGCCCGGCGACCGGTGCCGCCGTACGAGAAGCCGGGTGACGAACGGTACGCGGCCCACGCCGAGGCAACGGATCGATCGGAAGTTACACTGGCGGGATCGTCGGCTGCGGCGAGCAGGAGTTGAAGACGGGTGGCGGGATCCGGAACGGCGGCGGCCAGCGCCCGCACCAGCAGGTATCCAAGCGCATGCGGCTCCGTCGTGTCGGCGGCAAGCCGGGTGCGCTTTTCGGCTTCACCCGCGAGCAGCAGCGGGAAGCGCTCGGCGAGCGGGCTGAGCAGCTGGTCGGTGCGCCATTCGGCGACGCCCTCCGCCACGTAGGGGTCGGCCCCGCGCAGGATGACCGTGGCACTGGTGTCGCGTGCGTCGCGCAGGCGGCGATGATACTCGAAGGCCAGGTGCTCCCACTCGTGCACGGCAGCGGCCAGCGCCAGGAGAGGCATGTAGCCGGCGTCAACCTCGATGGCGTCATGCGGTTCGAGGAATCCATTGTCACGCGACTCGGCCTCGCGCCGCACCGTGGTGAGCCGGAAGACTTCGTCGGGCGTCGCCAGTTCCGCGTCACTGGCAAACCCGGCCGGGAGGAGCCGCAGGGCATCGAGCAGTCCCGCTTCGTGGTGGCGCTCGAGCCAGCGCGCCGCCGACCAGTTATCCGCCCGTACCAGCCGGCCGAAGAGCGGGGCGGGCACGCCGTAGCGCGGCACCGCCTGTGGCGACCCGAAATAGTGCGACTCGATGACCGGTGTCGGCAGCGAGTCGCCCCAGCTCGCGCGCATCATCTCCGCGATCGAGGTCGGGCTGCCGCCGCCACCGATCCACTGCGCTGCAAGCAGGAAGCGCAGCGCCGCCGAGTGCCATTGGTCCGCCGCGTCATAGGCGCGGAACAGGAAAATTGCCGGCGTCGCGTGGATGGGGTCGGCGCGCTGCATCCCCTGGAGCAGTGAATTCACCAGCGCACTGTCGGTGTTCATCAGCCCGTGCAGCCGGTAAAGCGCCGCCATGACCTGGGTGTCGGTGCCGGCGGAATCGGGCGACAACCACCCGACGGCGGTGAGCGCGAGCCGCGCATCCGCGAAACTGGTCTGGGGAGACGCCGCCTGGGCAAAGGCGAGCGCTGCGTCGTGGACATCGACGAGCCATGTGCCGCGCGGCCGGAAGACCCGGTCAAAGGAGGCACGGATGGCCGCGGAAGGAATCTGGTCGCGGATCTTTCCGAGTGTGGCCCGGCTGGCCGCCACCATCGCGTCGCGGTCGGCGAGGCCGAGCGCCCGCTGGGGACCCGCGTGCAGCAACGCGTCTTCGCCAAGGGTACGCAGGCCGGCACCGCGGGCCAGTGCGTCGTACCGCGCGCGAAAATCAGGACTGTCGTGCCGCGCCGCAGCCAGCCACATCCCGGGAAGCTGCGACAAGGTGTCGCGCCGGCCGCTGATGAGCTGGCGCAGGGTGAAGCGCGGCAGCGTGGGGTAGTACTCGGCGCGCTCCTGAAGCCGGGTGGCAGTCCAGACTCGAGGGGCGCCGGTGTCGGCGCGAGCGGTGCCGCGAAGGACATTGCCTTCCAGCAGTCCGGTGAAGACAATCGGCTGGCGGCCCGGCAGGGTGAACTGGACGGTGGCGCGATCCAACTGCACGTCCTGCAACGTCGTCGGCGCGGTGTCGGCCTCCAGCCAGAGGGTACTGGCCGGCGTCGCGAGCCGCAGCTCGGCCCGGCTCAAGCCTCTCACACCGCCACTGAGCAGCATGGCCCAGCGGCCACTCGCCTGCGCCTGCAAGGGGGCGGAGGCGAGCGAAGCAGCGACGAGGCAGAGGAAGATGCGTGGGCGCATGGTGGCTGTGAGCTGTGAGCTGTGAGCTGAGAGCTGAAGGCTGAAGGCTGAAGGCTGAAGGCTGAGCGAAGATTAACAGCCTTGGGCCGTCAGCCCGCAGCCTCCAGCCCCAGCTATCTTTCCCCAATGGCCAACAAACCCTCCACCCGCCAGCAGGTCCGGCTCGAATACTTCAAGACCCTGCCGCCCAAGATCGAACGGATCCGGCGCACCATCGAGGCGATGGCCATTCTCCAGGCCGACGAGGCGTCGGTCCGCGCGCTTGGGCGGGTGCTGGATGAGATCAAGGCCAACTGCCAGCAGCAGGGACTGCACCGGCTGGCGGAGACGGCGGGCAGCATGGCCATGTTGAGCCGCCGCGGAGGAGGACAACAGGTCAAGGTCCGCGGCCTCAGGGAACTGCTAGGGAGTTTTCAGGTAAACCTGGAAGGAGCACATCGAGCGGCGCTGGTTCCGGAATCCCCGGATCCGGACAAGGAGCCTGGCGCCTAGCTCTTGCGCCGAGCCAGAACCTTGTCCACGATTGGGCCGGCCATCAGCGTGATCATGGCATTGACGAGACCGCCGATAACGGCGCTGACGAACGGCAGTGCAAAGAGAATTGCAGCGGCGCCGATGATGGCGAATATCATTCCGAAGTAATACAGCAGCATGCGGCGCTC
>DAIMFY010000354.1:0-2662 GCA_036724295.1 Gemmatimonadales bacterium
GCCACCCTCACCCAGCTCGGCACCTCGCTGGGCACGCCCGCGTACATGGCGCCGGAGCAGGTGGCTGGCGACCCGAACGTGGACCACCGCGCCGATCTCTACGCGCTCGGCTGCATGGCGTTCGAGTTGCTCACCGGACAGCAGCCGTTCGGGGACCGGTCACCCCAGAAGATGCTGGCGGCGCACCTGACCGAACGGGCGCCGGCGGCAACGATGCTGCGGCCCGATTGTCCACCCCAGATGGCCGCGCTGGTGGCGCGGCTTATGATGAAGGACCCAGCCGAGCGCCCGCAGAGCGCCGCCGAGATCCTGCCGATCCTGGACACCAGCACGACCACCAGCGGCGCCTCACTTTCCTTCAGTGCACCGGGCATGCTCAAGAAGGCGCTGGGCTGGTACGTGCTCGCGGTCATCGCGGTCGCGATCGTGGCCAAAGCGGCTGTGGTCGGTATCGGCCTGCCGGACTGGGTCTTTCCTGGCGCCATTCTGGTGATGGCGCTCGGCCTTCCCGCCCTCCTGGCCACCGCGTATGTGCAGCGAGTAGCGCGTCACACCGCCACCGCCACACCCACGCTCACGCCAGGTGGCACCGCCGTGGTCAGGGCGCCGAGCGGCACGATGGCCACCATGGCGCTCAAGGCCAGCCCACACCTGACGTGGAGGCGCACGACCCGTAGCGGGATGATCGCGGTGGGCGCCTTCATGGCGGTGGTGGCCGGGTACATGCTCCTGCGCGGGCTCGGAATCGGCCCGTGGGGGTCGCTCTTCGCCGCCGGCCGGCTGAGCGAAAACGCGGAAGTGGTGATCGGCGATTTCAGCACGCCGCCCGCTGATTCGGCGCTGGGACCCATTCTGGTGGAGGCCGTGCGAGCCGCGCTCAGCCAGTCCCGCTCGGTGCGCCTGCTGGCACCCGCCAGCATCGCCGACGCGTTGCAACTCATGCAGCGCTCTCGCGACGCCCGGCTCGATCCCGCGACGGCCCGTGAGGTGGCGACCCGGAGCGGCGCCACCGCGGTGCTGGGCGGGAAGTTGGCGCACGTCGGGGCCGGATACGCAGTGAGTATTGACCTGACCAGCGCACTGGACGGGACTCCGCTGGCCAGCGTGCAGGGAACGGCGGATACTCCGTCCGAACTGCTCGCGACCGTGGACAAGCTCACCCGTGCCCTGCGGGGCAGGATCGGCGAGTCGCTCAAGGATGTCCAGCACACCCTGCCGCTGGCGCAGGTCACCACCGCATCACTGCCGGCGCTGCGCAAGTACAGCGAGGCGGTCAGGGCCAACGACGTGGACCTGGACTACGACCACGCGGTGCGGGCCGGCCGGGAGGCGGTGGCCCTCGACAGCACGTTCGCGCTGGCCTGGCGGAAGCTCGCGATCTCGCTGTGGGCTGGCAGTTATCCGCCGCTTGCTGTGGACTCGGCGCTGTCCCACGCGGCCCGCTACGCCGACCGGCTGCCGGAGCGGGAGAAGTACCTGGTCCTGGGCGCGTACTATGGCACTGCCAGCTCGTCTCCAGACCGCGGCAAGGAGCTCGCCGCCTACCAGCATGTGTACGCCGTGGATTCCAGCGACCTGACGGCCATCCGCGACCTGACCAACAACTTCAACTCGCGGGGCCAGACCGACAGCGCCGTGCGCTATGCACAACGGGAATACGCGCTGACCCCTGGACCGGGCAGCGCCGGCAATCTCGCGTTGGCCCTTGCCTATGCGGGCAAGGCGGACTCCGCTGCACGCATCATAGATACGCAGCTGGCCGGAGACTCGAGCTCCTACCTGGCAATCCTCGCGCGATACTATACCAGTCTCGCCGCCGGGGATCGCGATGGCGCTCTCCGGCTCGCCACGCGCTGGGTCAAGCTGGCCGATCCCGCCACCCGCATTCCGGCCCTGAGCCTGATGACCAGCCAGCTGGCCACGCGTGGCCAGCTGACCCGAGCCACAGCGACGGACAGCGAGACCATGCACAGTCTCGCGTTGCGCGGCAGCCGGCCGGACGTGAAAAATCTCGCCGCGGCGGAAGCCGACATCCGCTTCCGTGGCAAGCCGGAGGAGGGCGTACGACTGCTGGAGCAGGCGATTGCCAGCCCAGCCTGGCAGACGGCCGCCCCCACCATCCGGCCCTACACCTGGGTCGCTACGATGTTCGCGCTGGGGGGTCGCCCTGACCGCGCGCAAGCCCTGCTGACGGAATTCCAGCGGGAGGCCGGCAAGTGGGCGGCCGCGCCCGATTCCCAGTCCGTCATCGCCGACGTCAAGGGAGAGATCGCCCTCACCGAGGGCAAGTACCAGGACGCGGTCCGGTACTTCCAGGCCGGCCACCTCGGGCCAGATGGCTATCCCGTGTTTTGCGGCGCCTGCGCCGACTACAACCTTGGCCGGGCGTACGACCGCATGGACGAGCCCGATTCCGCCATCGCGCACTTCAGCGCCTACCTCGCCGCGCCCCCGGCGCCGCGTGATTTCAGCGACGCGGCAGCGCTCGCAGGCATTCAGAAACGCCTGGGCGAGCTCTATGACGCCCGTGGCGACACGACCGATGCCGTGAAGCACTACGGCGCCTTCGCGGACCTCTGGAAAAACGCCGACCCCGACCTGCAGCCAGTGGTGACGACGGTGAAGAAGCGGATGGGGGAGTTGACGTCGAGGTAGTAGTCAA
>DAIMFY010000355.1:0-2658 GCA_036724295.1 Gemmatimonadales bacterium
GGACGACCGAGCATCCGGTGGTCAACCTGCGCATCCTGAAGAATCGCCAGCTCTTTGCCGGGACCACCTTTGGCCTGGTGCTGGGCTTCGGCCTCTATGCCAGCGTGTTTGCACTACCGGTGTTCCTGCAGGCGGAACTGGGTTATTCGGCGTGGGACACGGGGCTCGTCATCCTGCCGGGTGCCATTGCGAGCGCCGTCACCATGGCGATCGTGGGGCGTCTGAGCCACAAGGTGGACAACCGGCTGATGATTTTCCTGGGCGTGCTGCTGTTCATGTACGCCATGTGGCTGCACTATCACTTCACGCTCGACATCGGCATGGGCGATCTTTTCTGGCCCATGATATTCCGCGGCGTGGGGCTGGGGCTCATCTTCGTGCCGCTCTCCCAGCTCGCGGCCGCCGACCTCAAGTCAAGCGAGCTGGCGCAGGGCACCGGCCTGTTCAACCTGTCGCGCCAGCTGGGCGGGAGCTTCGGCATCGCCGTGGCGGCGACGCTGCTCACCCGCTTCACCGAGCAGGGCCGGGAAGCGCTGCGAGCACACCTCGACCTTGGCGCTCCGGCCACCCGGCACTGGCTCGCCGGGGCGACGGCCCGAATGCAGCAGCTCGGCGGCTCGGTCTCCGACGCGCACACCAGGGCGCTCGCCCTGCTGGACGGCACCCTGCATCAGCAGGCGAGCGTGGTGGCCTTCGAAAAGGTGTTCCTGACGATGGGGCTGGCGTTCATCTTCACGATGCCGCTGTTGCTGCTGTTCCGGACAGGCAGGGGGACCGGGGGCGGAGGGGGGCACTGATGCTGGTCGACGGTCGACAGTCAACGGTCTACGGTCGACCGTTGACCGTTGACCCTCCTAAGCCTCCCCCATGAATGGATACCGGTAGTCCACCGGTGGCTCCAGCGTTTCCTTGATGCTGCGCGGGGACACCCAGCGCATCAGGTTGAGGATGGAGCCGGCCTTGTCGTTGGTGCCGCTGGCCCGGGCGCCGCCGAACGGCTGCTGGCCCACTACCGCTCCCGTGGGCTTGTCGTTCACGTAGAAATTGCCGGCGGCGTACGTCAATGCCGCGCGTGCCTCTTCCACGGCCGCACGATCCTGCGAGAATACCGACCCGGTGAGCGCATAGGGACTGGTGGAATCCACCAGCGCCAGCGTGTCCTTCCACTTCCGGTCCGGGTACACGTGCACCGTGAGCACGGGGCCAAAGACTTCCTCACACATCAACCGATACGCCGGGTCTTCCGCTTCAACCAGCGTGGGCTCGATGAACCAGCCTTCGCGATCATCACTTCCGCCGCCGGCAAGAATGGTGACCCCCTCGTCCTTCTGGGCCTGCTTCAGGTAACCGGAAATCTTCCTGAACGCCTTCTGGTCGATTACCGCGCCCATGAAGTTGCTGAAGTCGGCCACGTCACCCATCGTGATGGTTTCCATCAGCTCGAGCATCCGCTTCCGCACCTTGCTCCAGAGCGACTTCGGGATGTAGGCCCGGGACGCCGCGCTGCACTTCTGCCCCTGGTATTCGAACGCGCCACGCACGAGCGCCACGCAGAGCGCATCCACATCGGCGCTCGGGTGCGCCAGCACAAAGTCCTTCCCACCAGTCTCGCCCACCAGCCGGGGATAGCCGCGGTAGCTCGCGATGTTCTCTCCCACGGTGCGGAAGAAGCTCTGGAACACCGGCGTCGAACCGGTGAAGTGGATGCCGGCCAGGTCGCGGTGCGCCAGCAGGACGTCGGAGATTTCCGCTGCCGGCCCTGGCACGAAGTTGATGACGCCCGGCGGAAGGCCACATTCCACCAGCAGGCGGAAGAAGTGCCAGTTGCTGAGCGTGGCCGTTGCCGCTGGCTTCCACACCACGGTGTTGCCCAGGATGGCCGGCGCCGTGGGAAGGTTGCCGCCGATCGCGGTAAAGTTGAACGGCGTAATGGCGTAGATGAAGCCTTCGAGCGGGCGATACTCCATGCGGTTCCAGATGCCCCGCGAGCTGGCCGGCTGCTCGGCATACAGCCGCTCGGCGAAGTGCACGTTGAAGCGCAGGAAATCGATCAGCTCGCACGCGCTGTCAATCTCCGCCTGGAATGCGGTCTTGCTCTGGCCCAGCATCGTTGCCGCATTCAGCACCGGTCGCCAGGCGCCGGCCAGCCGGTCAGCCGCCTTGAGGAACACCGCCGCACGATCCTCAAAGCGCCAGCTCGCCCACTCGCGCTGTGCCTCCACCGCCGCATCGACCGCTTCCCCGGCGAGCTTCCGGTCGGCCTGGTGCACTTGCGCCAGGACGTGGCCGTGGCGATGAGGGCTGGTGACCGAGGTGGTGGTCCGGCCACGCCGCTCCTCGCCGTCGATCACCACGGGAATGTCGGCCACCTCGCCGCCCATGACGCGAAGGGCATTCTTGAGGGCATCACGCTCGGGACTCCCCGGCGCGTAGTTGAGGACGGGTTCGTTATGCGGGGCCGGGATATTCGCAGTGCCGGACATGGGACTCGGGATTGAGGGTTGAGCTGTAAGCTGTAAGCTGTAAGCTGTAAGCTGTAAGCTGTAAGCTGTAAGCTGTGAATATAGCCACTCGCCCAACGCCCAACGCCCAGTGCCTCCCGCCCGCGTCTCGCGTCTCGCGTCTCGCGTCTCGCGTCTCGCGTCCCGCGTCCCGCGT
>DAIMFY010000356.1:0-2652 GCA_036724295.1 Gemmatimonadales bacterium
TGCTGCTGTTCGCCTTCGTGATCGCCAACGCGATTCTCATGCTTGGCTTGTCACA
Organism: Gemmatimonadales bacterium; assembly: GCA_036724295.1. Lineage (GTDB taxonomy): Bacteria > Gemmatimonadota > Gemmatimonadetes > Gemmatimonadales > GWC2-71-9 > CAMLHP01. The sequence goes on from DAIMFY010000356.1 coordinate 56, forward strand.
TGTGCTGTCGTGGTACCGGCCGACTCCGGTCAAGCAGGCGCCCTACGAGTCGGGCATGCCGGTACTGGGCGACGCCCGCGAACGGTTCTCCATCAAGTTCTACCTTGTCGCGATGATGTTCATCATCTTCGACATCGAAACCGTGTTCATGATCCCGTGGGCCGTGGCGTTCCAGCAGCTCCGCGACATCGCGGGGTTGCTCATCGTCGAGATGCTGGTCTTCGTGGTCATCCTCGCGGTGGGTTACATCTATATCTGGAAACGGGGGGCACTCGAATGGGATTGAGCGATCCCGGCCGGGTGGACGCCGGCACCACCATGTCCATCGCGTCGCCCAACTGGGTGACGACCCGGCTCGACTTCCTCACCAACTGGGCCCGGGCCAACTCGCTGTGGCCCATGCCGTTCGGCACTGCCTGCTGCGCCATCGAATACATGGCCACCGCGGCGAGCCGCTTCGACATCGCGCGCTTCGGCATGGAACGCCAGAGCTTTTCGCCCCGCCAGGCGGATGTGCTCATCTGTGCCGGGCGGTTGCCGTTCAAGCTGGCGTCTGTCATCCGCCGTATCTGGGACCAGATGCCCCAGCCCAAGTGGTGCATCTCGATGGGCGCCTGCGCCTCGACCGGCAACATCTTCGACAACTACTCGATGGTCCAGGGCATCGACACGATCATCCCGGTGGACGTGTACGTGCCCGGCTGCCCGCCGCGGCCCGAGGGGCTGCTCTACGGCATCCTGCTCCTGCAGAAGAAGATCAAGGGGGAGTCGGTGTTTGACCCCACCCTGCGCGATGAGCAGCTGGTGGGACCTGACGGACTCTTCCTGCCGCCCGAGCGCATCGACGAGCTCTCGGAGCCGTTCGGCAACTCGGTGTCGCAGACCCGCTCCTCATGACGGTCGCCACTGCCTCGCCCGCCGTCATGGAGTCTCCTTCGGTCGCCGCGCTCCGCGCCCGGTTCGGTGATGCCATCGAGCGGGTGGTCATCTCCTGCGGCGATACCATCGTGTATGTGGCCCGTGACCGCGCTCACGCGATCCTGCAGTGGCTCAAGGAGGCGCCCGATCAGCAGTTCGGCTACCTGACCGACATCACCGCGGTCGACTACCGCGATCCCGAGCTGCCCCTGGAGGTGGTCTACCAGCTTCGCTCGCTGCGGCGCAAGGCCGACCTGCGCATCAAGATCGCGCTGCCCGACGAGGACCAGCTCGAGGTGCTCAGCGTGTGGGATCTCTGGAAGGGAGCCAACTGGCTCGAGCGCGAGGTCTTCGACATGTTCGGCGTGCGCTTTACCGGGCACCCCGACCTCCGCCGGATCCTGATGTGGGAGACCTACGCCGAGGGCTATCCGCTGCGGAAATCCTTCCCGCTGCGCGGGCACTTCAGCCGGGCGGAGCAGACCCGCCAGGCCCTCGCGGCCAATCCCGAGGCGCACTACTCGCTCGAGGAGCTCTCCATTGCCGAAGTGTTCGGGGAACTGCCCAAGGACATGCAGGAACGGCTCGCCCGGGGCGAGCGGGGGTTCCTGAAGTGAGCGGCTCGCGCACGGTCGAGATGTCGCTCGCCACGCCGGGGCTCGACGCCGAGGGACGGGTCCAGCGCGTGGCCCTGGGCCTCGCGGGGGAGCCGGCCGGCGGCTTTGATGAGGAGTTCGGCGCCGAGCACCTGCTGGTGAACATCGGGCCGCAGCACCCGGCCACGCACGGCGTGCTCCGGCTGGTGCTCGAGCTCGAGGGTGAAACCGTCAAGCGCTGCATCCCGCACGTGGGCTATCTCCACTCCGGGTTCGAGAAGCAGGGCGAATACCGGACGTACAATCAGATCATCGCGCTGACGGATCGGACCGATTACCTGGCGCCCATGGCCAACAACGTCTGCCTTGCCATGGCAGCCGAGAAGTTGATGGGCCTGGAGATCACCGAGCGCTGCCAGGTTCTCCGGGTCATCGCCTGCGAGATGAGCCGGGTCATCTCGCATCTGGTCTGGCTGGGCACCACCGGTATCGACCTCGGAGCGTACACGCCGTTCCTCTGGTCGTTCCAGGAGCGCGAGCGGGTCTACAACCTCCAGGAAGCGTGGACAGGCGCCCGCCTCACGCCCAGTGTCACCCGCGTCGGTGGCCTGATGGCGGACATTCCCGCGGGCTGGGAGGACGGGCTTCGCGAATTCTGCCGCACCTTCCCCAAGACGCTGCGCGAGGTGGACACCATGTTCACTCGCAACGCGATCTGGTGCGGGCGCACGCAGGGCGTGGGCGTGCTCACGTACGATGAAGCCATCAACTATTCCATGAGCGGTCCCATGCTGCGGGCCAGCGGCGTCGATTACGACGTCCGGAAGGACCGCCCCTACCTCGGCTACGAGACGTACGACTTCGACGTGCCCATCGGCGAGCACGGCGATGTCTACGACCGCTACCGGGTGCGGATGGAGGAAATGGCGCAGTCTGTCCGGATCATGGAGCAGGCACTCGACCGGCTCAAGCCGGGCCCGATCAACGTGGATGACCCCAGGGTCATCCTGCCGCCCAAGTCCCGCACCATGGGTGACATGGAAGCGATGATCTATCACTTCAAGCAGGTCATGGAGGGCGTCA
>DAIMFY010000357.1:0-2649 GCA_036724295.1 Gemmatimonadales bacterium
ACCACGTCGTCCATGTCCACCAGCTTCTTGAGCTCCTCATCCACCAGCGCCCGGCGCGCCTCGGGCACGCCCAGGGTGCGCCGCTTGGTCCGGCGCGGCATCATGTCCTGGAGCATCTCGGTGAAGTTGATGTCGACGCCTTCCATGCCCTGCGGCGGCATCATCTCGAACATCGAATAGTTCTGCGGCACCACCTCGATATCGACCTTGCGCTCATCCAATGCACCGTCGGCCAGCAGCTTGCGGAGCTTCTCGCGGGTGCGTTCCCGGCTCGTGTCAGCCGGCTCGGGGCGCTGCGCCGCCCCACCAGGCGCCACGACAAAATCGGGACTCGCGTCGGCGGCCGGGGCCTGCTCCGGCGGCGCCGGCAGCAGGAGGTCGAGCAACCGCTCCTCAGCGCTCGCCTCCGCCTGGGGATAGACCTCGTCCTCGCGCTCGCTCCGCACCATGTTGATCGCCGCGTCGACCAGGTCGCGGATCATCGACTCGGCGTCGCGTCCCACGTAACCGACCTCGGTGAACTTGGACGCCTCGACCTTGAGGAATGGGGCACCCGCAAGCCGGGCCAGCCGCCGGGCGACTTCGGTCTTTCCGACGCCGGTGGGGCCGATCATGATGATGTTGTAGGGCGTGATTTCGTCCCGGATTTCTTCCGGTGTCTGCGCCCGACGCCAGCGATTGCGAACCGCTATGGCCACGGCGCGCTTGGCGGCATCCTGCCCGACGATGTAACGATCGAGCTCCGCCACGATCTGCCGGGGCGGAAGCTCTTCGAGCCAGGGAGTGGGATCGGGGGGTGGGTTAGTCATGGTGAATTGGGCATGGGGCATGGGGCATGGGGCGTGGGACGTGAGGCGAAGAAAGGCACGAGACCCGCGACTTGCAACTCGCGACCCCCACGTCCCACGCCCCATGCCTCCGTTTCAGCCTTCAGCGCCTAGCTCCAGTACCGTAATATTCCTGTTCGTGAACACACAGATATCCGCCGCGATTTCCAGCGACCGCTGGACGATATCGCGCGGGGCGAGGCCATCCACCGACAGCAGGGCACGGGCAGCGGCCAGCGCGAAGTTGCCGCCCGAGCCGATGGCGGCGATGCCGTCGTCGGGCTCGATCAGCTCCCCGCTGCCGCTCACTACAAAGCTGTGCTCGGTGTCGGCGAGCACGAGCAGGGCGTCCAGCCGCCGCAGCACGCGGTCGCTCCGCCAGTCCTTGGCCAGCTCCACCGCGGCCCTCGGCAGGTTGCCGGGATAGCGATCCAGCTTTTCCTCGAACTTTTCGAACAGCGTCAACGCGTCGGCGACCGAGCCGGCGAAGCCCGCCAGCACGCGCCCGCTCTTCAGCGTGCGCACCTTGACCGAGCGCGCCTTCATCACCGTGTCGCCGATGGTGACCTGGCCATCGCCGCCCAGGGCCACGCGGCCATCCTTCCGGACGGCGATGATGGTAGTGCCGTGAAACTCCTGCATGCTTGCTCCGCTCACCCGGCTCGCGGGTGTGCCTGCTGGTAGACCTTCTTCAATCGTTCCACACTCGTGTGGGTGTAGATCTGCGTGGTGCTGAGCGAGGCATGTCCCAGCAGCTCCTGCACGGCCCTCAGGTCCGCGCCCGCGTCGAGCATGTGGGTGGCGAAGCTGTGGCGCAAGGAGTGGGTCCGTAGCTCACTCCCGCCCACGCCGTCGAGCAGCCGGTGCATGGCGCGCTGGATGCTGCGCGGCGTAAGCCGCCGGCCCCGCCGGCTCAGGAAGACGGCCTGCCGCTCGGCGTCACGCTTCCGGGCCGGCTCCTCCCGCAGCGCAAGGTAACGCCGCAAGGCCAGCACTGCCTTGGTACCCACCGGCACGATCCGCTCCTTCCTTCCCTTGCCCAGCACCCGCGCCTGATCCGACAGGAGGTCGAGCGAGCGCAGGTCGAGGCCCGCCAGCTCCGACAGTCGCATGCCGGTGGAATAGAAGAGCTCGAGCATGGCCAGGTCGCGCACGGCTTCAAACTCGTCAGCCTCGGCCCGCGCTTCAGCATACTCGAAGAGCTGCTCGGCCTGGCGCTGCTCCAGGTAGCCGGGAAGCCGCTTGTCGAGCCTGGGAACACGTGCTGCGCGCGGCGCCGGGTTCACCACATCATGGTGATCGGCGAGATAGCGGTAGAAGCTGCGCACCGCGCTCAATCCGCGTGCCGCCGAGCGCTTGGAGAGTCCCCGGCGCTGCATGTCGGCGAGGAAACCGCGGACACCGAGGCGATCCACCGTTCCCCACGACCACTCGCCATAGTGCCGATCGCAGAATTCCTGGAATTGCGCAAGATCGCGCCGGTAGGCAGCCACCGTGTTGGCGCTCTGCTGGCGCTCCTTCTCGAGATGCACCAGGAAGGCGGTGATTTCCGGCCGCGGCACGCCGGCCTTCACAGCTCCGACCTCCACGCGCGCACGTCATGCAGCGCGCGCTCGGCCAGCAGTTCACGCTTCCGGTCCTTCCTGACCTTGCCTGGCAGCGGATCCAGCAGGCCGAAGTTGGCATTCATCGGCTGGAAGTGCTTCGGGTCGGCGTCGCGCAGGTAGCGACAGAGCCCGCCGAGCATGGTGGTGGGTGGCGGGACAACGGCCGGCTGGCCGCCGAGCACGCGCGCCAGGTTGATGCCGGCCAGGAGCCCGGT
>DAIMFY010000358.1:0-2645 GCA_036724295.1 Gemmatimonadales bacterium
CCGATCCCATAGAAGATCCAGAGCACCACGGCGAGCAGCAGCATGCGGCGGCTCCCGGCCACCACTGCCAGCACCAGCGCCACGACGCTGAATCCACCCAGCACCATGCTGATGATGAACCGCAGCATGTCCAGTGGGCTTTCCCTGCCGCGCTGGTAGCGGCGGCGGAGGTGACGAATGAGGGGCATCGGATCAGGGCTCGGGGCTTGGGACTTGGGGCCTGAGTCAACCGCCGACGGTCGACGGTTCCCATTTCACTGGAATCTGGACATTCTAATGCACCGCGCAGGGCGTTGAACATTCGGCCCCTCGCTCCCTTGACCTCTCGACCAGGAGTGCACCGGGTGACCGATCATCGCTTCTCCCGCCGCACCTTCATCGGCACCGCCGGCGCATTCGCGGCCGGTGCCATGCTGCCCGCGTCGCCACTCGAGGCCATGCCGGCTCCCGCCATCATCCGGTCCGCGGAAAGCAGGTTTGCTGCCGTGGCATCCGGCAATGGGATCCGTGCCGTGAACCGGGCGTTTGAGCTCTGCTCCGGCGGGATGGACACGCTCGATGCGGCAGTGGAAGGCGTCAAGATCGTGGAGCTCGACCCGGCCGACATGTCGGTGGGGTATGGCGGATTGCCCAATGAAGATGGCGTGGTCCAGCTCGACGCCTCGTGCGTCCACGGCCCCAGCAAGCGCGCCGGCGCGGTCGCCGCGCTCGAGGGGATCAAGACCGCGAGCGAGATCGCCCGGCTGGTGCTCAAGTACACGCCCTATGTCCTGATGGTCGGTGAGGGTGCCAAGCAGTTTGCCCTCTCCTACGGCTACAAGGAAGAGAACCTGCTTACCCCGGAAGCGCGCGACGTATGGCTCCGCTGGCGCGCGAACCGGGGCCACGAGGATGACTGGCTCGACGTGCCCGACGGTGCCAGGCTCACCCATCGTCCCACTGGCACCATCAATCTCGATGTGATAAACACCAAGGGCGAGATTTCGTCCATCACCACCACCAGCGGCCTGGCGTTCAAGATCCCCGGCCGCGTGGGCGACTCTCCCATTGTCGGTGCCGGCCAGTACTGCGACAACAGCGTCGGCGCCGCCGGTTCCACCGGCCTCGGCGAGCTCAACATCATGACCTGCGGCGGATTCCTGACGGTGGAGTTCATGCGGCAGGGCATGGCGCCGGCCGATGCGTGCATCGCCACGCTCAAGCGTGTGATGAGCGTGACGCCGCCCCGGCTCCTCCGTCCCGATGGCCGGCCAGCGTACGACCTCGCATTCTACGCCGTCAACAAGCGCGGCGAGTTCGGCGGCGGGTCGCTCTACCCGCAGCAGTATGCCGCGCACGACGGAGGCACGGGCGCGCTCCGGGATACGGCACATCTCTTCGAAAGACCGGCGTGACCATCCGGACCGCTGCCCTCACCGCCCTGCTGTTGCTCCAGGCGACGTCCTCCGCAGCTGCCCAGGACTCCGTAGTCCCGCTCCCCGGCGCCAGCGACACTGTGCGCACCGGGCATCGTTCGCCCTGGCTGCTGAGTTATTTCCCGTATGTGGGAGGCGGCGCCGGCGGCGGTCCGATGGCGATCGGCCGGGTGCGCTACTTCCAGCCAGCCATCTGGCAGAACCGTGTCACCTACCGCGCCGACCTGGTGGGTGAAGTGGGGATCGGACTGCACGGGTCCCATCTTGCGCGCGCGTCGGCCAGTGCGCCGCTGCTGGCACCCGGCTGGCGCGCCAGCGCCAGGCTCGACGCCATCAGGAACACCCGCGCCAACTTCTACGGCCTTGGCAACGAAACCGAGCGCAGCGATGCCCGCGTCGACGCCGACGAGTTTGCCTACCAGACGCATCACACCAGCTATGCGGGGAGCGCGGAGATCTCGCGGCAGATTCATGGCCCGCTCTGGATCTCGGCCGGTGGAGGCGTGACCCACGACCGTTTTTACGCCTTGTCACCCGGCTCGGCGTTCGCCGATGCGTTTGGCGATCGTAGTACCGATACCGACGTGAACGGGAAATTGGAGCTGGTGCTGGACACCCGCGACAACGAGTGGGACCCGATGCGCGGCATCGTGGCGGAAGCGGGTCTCCAGCAGGGCTCGGGCGGCGACGGCTACACCCGGCTCTTCGGCATGGTGCGCGGTTACTATGACCTGAGCGACGCCACCGTACTGGCTGCGCGCGTTGCCGCGTCCGACATCCATGGCACGCCGCCGCTCTCGGCATTGCTCAGCCTGCCCACGTGGGAGTCTCCGGTCGAAGTCTACGGCGGCGGCCACACCAATCGCGGCCTCGACGGCAACCGCCTGCTGGGCACCGGTGTGCTGATGGGCAGCGCCGAAGTGCGGCAATACCTCCTGACAATCAAGAACGCGGTGACCATCGGCGTGGTGGGCTTCGTGGACGCGGGCCGGGTTTTCCAGGGCGAACGCCTGCGACTCACGACCGATGACCTGTCGGTCTCGGGCGGCGGCGGGCTGGTCCTACGCCTGCTCCGCGGCAACACGGCGGTATTCAACGTGGCGCAGGGACCGGATGGGATGGAGCTGAGTGTGTCGGGGGGGTGGGCATTCTGACGGGATGGGCAGGATGGGCAGGACGGGCAGGACGGGCAGGACGGGCAGGACGGGCAGGACGGGCAGGACGGGCAGG
>DAIMFY010000359.1:0-2625 GCA_036724295.1 Gemmatimonadales bacterium
GTCTTGCCGATGGTGAGGCCGGCGCCGGCGGTGTTCTCGATCAGGACGCGGGTGTCGCCCTCGACGGCCTTGAGCGCCTGGGTGATGGCGCTGGCGACCCGGTCGAGGGCGGCGGTCTTGTCGCCGTCGCGCGCCGCGCCGGGATGAAAGCAGCAGGCCCCGATGCCCAGGGCGGTGGAGCGCTCCAGCTCCTTGGCGAGGCCGGCGGCGGCGCGCGCCCACTTCTCCTCTTCGTGGGTTGCCGTGTTGAGCACGTATGCCGCATGCGCCACGACATGTTGCGGCGCGATGTCCACATCCTTGAGTGCGAGGCGGAAGCGCTGGACCCGTTCCGGCTTAATCCCGGCCTTGTCGCCGTAGAACTTGGGGATGGTGGTGAAGATCTGGAGGGCGGTCATGCCGGCGTCCCCCGCCCGCCGGGCGGCCATGTCGATGCCGCCGGAACTGGGGGTATGGGCGCCGAGGAAGTGGGGGGCGGGCATGCTGCAGGATGGGCAGGATGGGCGTGATGGGCAAGATGAGCACGTCGGGATGGGCTGGATGGACGGTGATATCAGGTGAGCTTTGGCCCGCCCATCCCGCCCATCCCGCCCATCCCGCCCATCCCGGAAATGGCCTACAAAATGCACAACCGCCCAGCGAAACGTGCAAATCTTGCACGTAAACGAGTGCAGATTTACATTTTTCGCTTGAATTTCGGCCCGTCAACCGCCTCGCCCTGTCAGGAGCGCCCGTGTCCGCCACCAGTTCCGCCAGCCTCGAAGCTTCCACCCGTCTCGACAGTCTCTTCGGTGCCGATGTCTTCTCCACCCGCATCATGCGGAAGCGCCTCCCCAAGGAGGTTTACCGCAGCCTGATGCAGACCATCGAACAGGGGGAGCCGCTCGACCCCCAGGTGGCCGATGTCGTGGCCGCGAGCATGAAGGACTGGGCCATCGAGAACGGCGCCACCCACTACACCCACTGGTTCCAGCCCCTGACCGGCCTGACCGCAGAAAAGCACGACTCCCTGGTGGCCTCCGACGGCAACGGCGGCATGATGTTCAACTTCTCGGGCGCCGAGCTGGTGCAGGGCGAGCCCGATGCATCGAGTTTTCCGAGCGGCGGGCTCCGGGCCACCTTCGAGGCGCGCGGCTACACGGCGTGGGATCCCACCAGTCCTGCGTTCCTCATGCGGGGCGAGAAGACCGTGACGCTCTGCATTCCCACCGCCTTCGTCAGCTGGAACGGCGAGGCGCTCGACACCAAGCTGCCGCTGCATCGTTCCATGGAAGCGCTCTCGAAGCAGGCGCTCCGGGTGCTGCGATTCTTCGGCACCGACGCCGGCGTCAAGCGGGTGCTCACGACCATCGGCCCGGAGCAGGAATACTTCCTGGTCGACCGCGATCTCTTCTTTGACCGTCCGGACCTGGTGACCTGCGAGCGCACTCTCTTCGGCGCCAAGCCGCCCAAGGGGCAGCAGCTCGAGGACCACTACTTCGGCACCATTCCCCAGCGGGTGCTCGCCTTCATGGCCGATGTCGAGACCGATCTCTACCGCATGGGTGTCCCGGTCAAGACCCGCCACAACGAAGTGGCGCCAGGCCAGTACGAAATCGCGCCCCTGTTCGAGACGGCGCACGTCGCATCGGATCACCAGATGGTGCTGATGGAAACCATCAAGCGGGTGGCGGCGCGCCACGGTCTCACCGCGCTGCTGCACGAGAAGCCATTCGCGGGCGTGAACGGTTCGGGCAAGCACGTGAACTGGTCCATCTGCACCGATACCGGCGTCAACCTGCTCGATCCGCAGGACGCGGCGCACACCAACATGCAGTTCCTGGTCTTCCTCTGCGCCATGATCCGCGCGGTGGACCTCCACGCCGACCTGCTCCGCGCCACCATCGCCTCTGCCGCCAATGATCACCGGCTGGGCGCCAACGAAGCGCCGCCGGCCATCATCTCCATCTTCCTTGGCGACATGCTGCGCGACATCCTGGAGCAGGTGGAGAAAGGCCTCCCCAAGCGCACCATCCAGGGCGGCACTATCCAGCTGGGCGCCCGGACGCTGCCCCAGCTCCCACGTCACTCGGGCGACCGCAACCGGACGTCACCGTTTGCGTTCACCGGCAACAAGTTCGAATTCCGCGCGGTGGGCTCGTCGCAGAGCATCGCCTGGCCGGCCACGGTGCTGAACACGATCGTGGCCGAGTCGCTGGACTGGGTGGCGAGCGAACTCGAGCAGGCGGCGGGCAAGCGGCCCAGCGCCGCGAAGCAGCAGGAAGCGGTGATCGGCGTGCTCAAGAAAGTACTGAAGAATCACAAGCGGGTGATCTTCGACGGCGACGGCTATTCGGAGAAGTGGCACAAGGAAGCAGAGAAGCGTGGCCTGCCCACGCTCAAGGATTCGGTGGCGGCGTTCCCGGTGCTCAAGGCGGCCAAGACGGTGGCGCTATTCCAGAAGTACGACGTGCTCTCCAGGCCGGAAGTGGAAAGCCGCTGGCATATCGCGGTCGAGAAGTACGTGAAGCAGCTGACCATCGAAGCGGAGACCATGGTGGCGCTGGCGCGCTCCATGATCGTGCCGGCGGCGCTGCAGCACCAGGCGCTGATGGCCGAAGCGGTGGGCGCAACCCTGGCCGCGGA
>DAIMFY010000360.1:0-2624 GCA_036724295.1 Gemmatimonadales bacterium
GGCAAGACCACGACCGCCGTCAATCTTGCCGCCTCGCTCGCCGTGGCGGAGCGGCGGACGCTGCTCGTCGATGCCGACCCCCAGGGCAACGCGACCAGTGGCGTCGGACTCGATCGCAGCACGATCCGCCGCTCCCTCTACGACGCAATCATCGATCACGTCCCGGCCGACAACGCCATCGTGAAGCATCCGGTGCTGCCGCACCTCGATGTGCTCCCCGCCAACCAGGACCTGGTGGGCGCAGAGCTCGAGCTGGTGAACGTCCCCGATCGCGAAGCGGCAATGCGCGAGGTGCTGCATCCCGTTCTTGCGCACTACGATTACATCCTCGTCGACTGTCCTCCGTCACTCGGACTCATCACCCTCAATGTGCTGGCTGCCGTGCAAGGCGTGATCATTCCGATTCAGTGCGAGTACTACGCGCTCGAAGGCATTTCCCAGCTGCTCAACACCGTGCGCCTGGTGCAGCAGAATTTCAATCCCGGCCTTGCCATCGATGGCGTGCTGCTGACCATGTACGACACCCGGCTCAATCTCTGCCGCCAGGTGGCCGATGACGCCAAGGAATATTTCGGCGGCCAGGTGTTCCGCACGCCGATCCCGCGTAATGTGCGCCTCGCCGAAGCACCGAGCTTTGGCCAGCCGATCCTGCTCTACGATGTGCAGTCGGCAGGCGCCAAGAGTTATCTCTCCGTGGCGCAGGAGCTGATCCGCCGCATCGAGGGCGGCGAGGGCGAGCACCCCGCTTCCCAGGAGATGGTATCATGAGCGCCGCCAGTGCGGGTGCAGGCGGCGGCCGCCGGCTGGGTCGCGGCCTCGAGTCGCTGCTCGGGCCCATTTCGCGTGACGAAGCGAAGGCACAGGGCAATCTTCGCGAACTGCCCGTGGCCGATGTGGGACCCAATCCCTACCAGCCGCGCACGCACTTCGATCCCGCAGCGCTGCAGGAACTGGTGGACTCGATCGCTGCCTCGGGGCTGCTGCAGCCGGTGGTGGTACGCGAGCGCAACGGCAAGTATGAACTGATCGCCGGCGAACGCCGTCTCCGCGCCGTGCAGGAGCTCGGATGGAAAGACATTCCTGCCGTCATCAAGGAGGTGGACGACCAGACGCTGCTCACGCTGGCGCTGATCGAAAATCTCCAGCGGCACGATCTCTCGCCCATCGACGAAGCAGCCGGCTACCAGCGGCTCCAGGATGAATTCAAGCTGCCGCAGACAGAGGTGGCGCGCCTGGTGGGACGCAACCGCAGCACCGTGGCCAACCTGCTCCGCCTGCTCAAGCTGCCCGACGACGTGCGCGACATGGTGCACCGCGGCGCCCTTTCCGAAGGGCATGCGCGCGCGCTGCTCTCCCTCGAGACGCCGTCGCAGATTTCCCGGCTTGCCCAGCAGGCGGTGACCGATGGCTGGAGCGTGCGCGAGACTGAAGCACGGGTGAAGAACGGCGGTCGAGCTCCGGTGTCGCGCACCGCCGCCCAGAAGCGTGTTCTCTCGACCAGTGTCGAGGCGCGCCGAGTGGAAGATGCACTGCGCAAGCGACTCGGAACCGATGTCACCGTGACCCAGAAGCGCAAGGGCCGAGGGCTCGTCAGCATCAGCTACTACTCCAATGACGACCTCGCGCGCCTGCTCGAGCTGATCCTCGGCCAGCCCTTCGACGGATGACCACGACCGGCCGGCGACGCTACGTCCACCTGCTGGTCCATCATGATGGCGCGCCCGCGTCGCGCAGCTGGCGGCTGTCGCTCGTTGCATGGCGGGCGCTCATCGCCGGTGCGGCGCTGGCCGTGCTGGCGGTGCTCGCCGGGCTCGTGCTCCTTGGCCCGCTCGCGCGCGCGGCCGGACGTGTGCCCTCGCTCGAGCGCCGGGTCCGGAATCTCGAAGCCGACAACGCCCGCATCACCGAACTGGCGCGCGCGCTTGACAGTCTCACGATCGCGTATGAACGGGTGCGCGGGATGGTGGGTGCTGACGTGGTGCCCGACCTGGCGCATGTGGCGAGCGACAGTCTTCCAGTGGCGCCACCGGTCGAAGCGCGGGTGGGGCGCACGCCGGCGCTCCCCACCGGCCTCAGCGCACCAAAGTCCTGGCCGCTCCATGATGCCGGCTTCATCACCCGCGGCATGGTGCCCGACAGCAGTGCCGATGAAACGCATCCGGGCGTGGACATCGCCGTGGCCATGCGGACGCCGGTGCGCGCCGCCGGCGGGGCGACGGTGGCACAGACCGGCGAGGACGCCGACTACGGCAAGTTTGTCCTGCTGCAGCACCCCGGTGATTATCAGACACTCTATGGACACCTCTCACGCGTGCTCGTTGCCCGTGGCCGCACGGTTCGGGCGGGTGAGGTAATTGGTCTTTCCGGCAACAGCGGCCGGTCCACCGCGCCGCATCTTCACTTCGAAATCCGCAAGGCGGGACGCAGCGTGGACCCGCTCGGCATCATCCAGGAGGCACGTTGATGGCCATCTTCTCGACTCCCGATCCCGATGCGCCGGAAGGTCCCAAGGCTCCGTTCAACCGGCGGAAGGGTGATGGAATTCCCCTTTCGATCGTCGCTCGCGACATGACCATCACCGGCGACATGGAAACGAAGGGGGTCGTGAAGGTGGAGGGTCGGGT
>DAIMFY010000361.1:0-2622 GCA_036724295.1 Gemmatimonadales bacterium
CCAGTGGATGCAGCATGAACAAGAAGCAACTGGCGCATCTTGAGAAGCGACTCCTTGAGGAGCGAGCCCGGGTCATGAAGGAACTGGGCTACTATGACGAGTCATTCAACGCGTCGCTGCAAGGCGGCGACGGCGATCTCTCATCCTATTCATTCCACATGGCCGACCAGGGTACCGACGCCATGGAGCGGGAAAAGCAGTTCCTGTTCGCCTCGCAGGAGGGCCGTTACCTCTGGCACGTCAACGAGGCGCTGCGGCGGATGTATTCCAGCCCCGAGAAGTTCGGCCACTGCCACAACTGCGGCCAGGAGATCAACTTCGAGCGGCTCGACGCGCTGCCGCACGCGCGGCTCTGCATCTCGTGCAAGGAGAAGGAAGAGGATGCGAAGCGGAAATGACCGGCAGGTGTTCGCGGCGGCGGCGGCGCTGGTCCTCGCGCTCGACGCCGTGACGAAATACCTCGCTGAGTCATTGCTCGGTGACGGCCGAACGGTCAACGTCGTGGGCGACTGGGTGCGGTTGCACCTGGTCTTCAACCAGGGCGCGGCGTTCGGCCTGCACCTGGGGGCGTACTCCCGCTGGATCTTCATGACCATCGCGGTGCTCGCGGTGGTCCTGCTCATCCGGTTCTCCCGCAGCACGCCGCCCGGCGACTGGGTGCGCCAGCTCGCGCTCGGCCTGGTGGCCGGCGGCGCCGCCGGCAATCTTGTGGACCGGATCCGCACCGCCCAGGGCGTCACCGATTTTCTGGACGTCGGCATCGGGATCCATCGCTGGCCCACCTTCAACATCGCCGATTCCGGCGTGACCTGCGGCGCCATCGCGCTGGCGCTCTCGCTCTGGCGCGAGGATGCCCGTCGGGCCGAGTCGGTGCCGGCGCAGTCGCCGCCCGCCTCCTGACCATCGCGCACGTGCCGGCCATCGGGTTCTGCGTCCGCGTCGAGACCACCGAACGCATTGACCGGTTCCTGGCCGACCAGCTGCAACTCTCCCGCACCCAGACTGCCCGGCTCCTCGCGGCCGGGCGAGTGCACGTCAACGGCGCCGCGGTGCGCGCCTCCCGGATCCTCGTATCACGCGACGCAGTCGAGGTCCAGCTTCCCGACTCGGAGCCGGCCCGCCGGCTCTCGCCAGCCGACATCCCGCTCGACGTCGTGTTCGAGGACGACGCGCTGGCAGTGATCAACAAGCCCGCCGGTCTCGTGGTGCATCCGGCGCCGGGACATTGGGACGACACCATGGTGAACGCGCTGGTGGCGCGCGGGCTGACCCTGGCTGGCGGGGCAGCTGGCCGGCCAGGCATCGTACACCGCCTCGATCGTGACACCTCCGGGCTGATGATCGTGGCCAAGACCGATGAGGCCCATCGGCGGCTGAGCCGGGACATCGCTGCCCGACGGGTGCATCGCGCGTACGCGGCCCTCGCCTGGGGCCACCTGGCCGAGTCTCCCCTCCGCATCGATGCGCCCATCGCGCGCGCGTCGGCCGATCGGAAGCGGATGGCGATCACGCGCGGCGGACGGGCGGCGCGATCCGAAGCCCGGGTGGTCGCCCGGTTCGAGTCGTGCGAACTGCTGCGGGTGGACCTGGAAACGGGGCGGACCCACCAGATACGCGTCCATCTGGAACATGTCGGGCACCCGGTGGTCGGTGACCAGGTCTATGGCGGAGGCGGGGCCCGGCGCATCAGCGGGGCGGCCCGGGCGCTGGCGGAGCGGGTCGAAAGGGCCACGCCCCGGCAGGCGCTCCACGCTGCGAGTCTGGCATTTCGCCACCCGGAGAGCGGCGAACCGCTTGAGTTTCAAGCGGATTGGCCGGCTGATCTCATGCCGGCACTGAAGCTCGCGGCTGACTCAGAAGTTGTTGCTCAGGATGCGCCCCTTCGGTATCTTCGTTTCTTCAATAGAGATGCCTGACTCCCCTGTTTTGCACGCCGTCGTCTTTCGGGTCGGCGACCTCCTGTGCGGGGCCCCGGCAGGGATTGTGCGGGAGATCCTGCCGCCGATGGAGGCTACCCGGATCCCAGGTGTCTCGGCGGCGGTGGCCGGACTGGTGAATGTGCGCGGCGCGCTGCTCACGGTGCTGGACGCGCACGAGCTGCTCCACCGGCCACGCCGCGCGGGCGACGAAGGCGCCATCCTGGTGCTGCATGCCGCCGGCCGGCTGATCGGGCTCGAAGTGGGCGAGGTCCGGGACTTCTTCACCTTGCCGGACTCGGCCGTTGCGCCGCGGGAGCGGTTGCCCGGCGTGGATCCCGCAATCGTCCGCGCGGTAGCGCGGCACGAGGCGGATCACTTCGTCATCCTGGAGCTGGACGCCCTCTGCGCGCCGGTGCTCCTCTCGGAGCGGGCAGCATTGGGCTGACGCCGCGGTTGTCTGCTGACATCTGACCGTAACGGAGGTGGTTCGTGGGTCATACCGTGCTGGTCTGCGATGATGCCATCTTCATGCGCACCATGATCAGTGACATACTCACGCAGGCCGGCTTCGAGGTGGTGGGAGAGGCCGAGAGCGGCGTGCAGGCCGTCGACAAGTATCACCAGCTCAAGCCAGACCTGGTCACCATGGACATCGTCATGCCCGACATGGGTGGCATCGATGCCGTGCGGGCCATCTGCAAGG
>DAIMFY010000362.1:0-2612 GCA_036724295.1 Gemmatimonadales bacterium
GCCCGGCATCCTGCCGGACCCGCGGGACAACTCCTGCTTCCCCAAGGCGGCGCGCATCGCCGGGATGGAGTACGACGACTTGATCCGGACCGTGGCCGACATCGCGTGGCGCCGCATCAGCGGCCGCTCGCTCCTCACCGGGGCGGCGGCGTGAAGGTCGTCATCATCTACGACGCGGGCAGCGATGACTGGACCGCCCGGGACGTGGCCGCGGTGCGCAACAACGTCAGCGAGGTGCGCGACGTGCTGCGCCTCCGCGGGCATGACGTCGAGTCGCTCGCCATCCGGCTGGGCGACTTCCGCTGGCTGTCGCGCGCCCGCCGTGCCGACCTGGTCGTGAACCTCTGCGAAGGGGTGGGTGGGCGTGCCCGCTATGAAGACTGTGTCGTGGCGGCGCTCGAGCTCACCGACACGCCGTTCACCGGCCCGCGCTCCTGGCCCATCACGGTGTGCCACCGGAAGCACGTCGCCAACACCCTGCTGCAGTCGGCGGGGGTGCCGGTGCCGCGCTTCTTCCTGGCTGAGGGCAACCGCATCCCGGCCGACGCGCCGCTGCCCGCCATCGTCAAGCCGGCCGCCGAGGATGCCAGCGTCGGCATCGACAGCGGCGCGGTATGCACCACCCGGAAGGCGCTGCGGCAGCGGACCTCGGAAATCCTGGAGCACTTTGACGACGTCATGGTCCAGGCCTACGTGGCGGGCCGCGAGTTCAACGTCGGCTTCGTGGGCAACGAGATGCTGCCCATCTCGGAAATCGATTTTGCCCGCATGCCCGATGGCAGCTGGCCCATCGTCACCTACGCCGCCAAGTGGGATGAAGAGCATCCCGAGTACATCGGCACCGAGCCGGTCTGCCCCGCCCCGATCCCCGCTGACCTGGCGCGGAAGATCGGCAAGGTGGCGCGGCAGGCGTGGATGCTGATGTCGGGTGGCGAGGGCTACGGCCGGGTGGACCTGCGGCTCGACGATCAGGGCCAGCCCTGGGTCATCGAGGTCAATCCCTGCCCCGACCTCAGCAGCGACGCCGGACTCGCGCGGATGGCGCAAGCGCACGGGTGGGACTATGGCGAACTGGTCATGCGGATTGCCGACGAAGCACTGACGCGCTCGCAGAACTCGCGGGCGGCCAGCGCACTCACGGCCGGCAAGCCCGCGGCCGAGGCGGCGTGGCGACCGCCAGCGTGACCCTGCGACCCGCAGCCGCGGCGCACCGCGCGCGGGTCGAAGCGTTCATGCGGGACATCGTGCTCTTCCGTCCGGATGAAGTACCGGTGGCCCTCGAGGTGTTCGATGCGGCGGTGGGAGGTGACCCCTCCTACACCGCCATCGTGGCCGAGCGCGATGGGCGCGCGGCCGGTTGGGCGTGCTGGGGGCCGACCCCCTGCACGCTGGGGACGTACGACATGTACTGGCTGGCGGTCGATCCCGCGGAGCATGGCAAGGGAATCGGCAGCCGGCTCGTGGCGGAAATGGAACGGCGGCTCGCGGGCTCCGCCCGGCTCATCGTCGTGGAGACGGCCGGGCGCCCCGACTACCAGCCGACCCGTGCCTTCTATGAGGCCCGCGGGTACCGTCGCGCCGCCATGATCCCGGATTTCTATGCCCCGCACGACGACCTCGTCGTGTATGTAAAGAGCATGACATCGAGCGCCGACTCACAGGAGGACGGGTAGCATCATGGAGACTTGGCAGGAACTACTTCGCAAGAATTCGATCCACAGTCTCGAGCAGCTGGCCGAGCGATTCGGGCCGGAGAACTTCCCGGAACTGGACCGGCTCCGCCTGGCAGCCGAGAACTTCGAGTTCCGCATCTCGCCGGCCATGGCCGACCTGATCAAGGAGCCGGATGACCCGATCTGGCGCCAGTTCGTGCCGTCGGTCGAGGAACTGGATGTGGTGGACGGTGTGGTGGACTCGCTCAACGAGGACGCCGACAGCCCGGTGCCCAACATCACGCACCGCTATCCCGACCGCGCGCTCTTCCTGGTCTCGCCGGTCTGCGCCAGTTATTGCCGGTTCTGCACCCGGCGGCGCAAGGTGGGCGACCCCGAGAAGATTCCCATGTCGCAGTTCGAGAGCGCCTTCAAGTACCTGGAGGAGCACACCGAAATTCGCGACGTCATCATGTCGGGCGGCGACCCGTTGCTGCTGTCCGATCGCCGGCTCGACCTGATCCTCACCCGGCTCAGGGCCATTCCGCATCTGGAGATTATCCGGATCGGCAGCCGCATCCCGTGCCACCTGCCGGAGCGGATCACCCCGGAGCTGTGCGAGGTGCTGCACAAGCACCACCCGCTCTGGATCAATACCCACTTCAACCACCCCGACGAGCTCACCCCTGCGGCGGTGAAGGGTCTCGGCATGCTGGCCGACGCCGGCATCCCGCTCGGCTGCCAGACGGTGCTGCTCAAGGGCGTGAACGACGACCCCGCCGTCATGATGAAGCTGATGCACAAGCTCATGCTGGCACGGGTCCGGCCCTACTACATCTACATGGCCGACCAGGTGGCAGGCGCGGAACACTTCCGCACCACCGTGCAGACCGGCATCCGGATCATGGAGGCGCTCCGCGGCTGGACCAGCGGGCTCGCCAATCCGCACTTCGTCATTGA
>DAIMFY010000363.1:0-2604 GCA_036724295.1 Gemmatimonadales bacterium
GACGCGGGACGCGGGACGCGAGACGCGAGACGCGAGACGCGAGACGCGAGACGCGGAACGCGAAGCTCACCCGATCGTCACCCCGACGAAAGTCGGGGTGACGGCGTGGGAGGGCTCCGGCTCGCCCTGCCCGCCCTGCTCGCCCTGCTCGCCCTGCTCGCCCTGCCCGCCCTGCTCGCCCTGCCCTCCTGTCGCGGCGTCGCCGCAGGTCCCCCCTTGGAACGTCATTGTCCCGGTTGAGTTTACGCGCTGCTTCTGTCATTTTCGAGTGGTGCGGTGTTTGCACTCCGTATCGGCCGGTTCCCCCACCACCCTCCAAATTGATGGAACCGCTGGCGGACACGCTCCGCAGCCGGGAGGCTCGTTCATATCGTGATTAACAAGGTTTCCGCTGTCGTGGCAAGGACTTACCGCCTCCGAACCAGTCTCATGCTGGCCGGGGCACTTGGACTTGTCGGCCGGGCGCTGCCAGCACAGCTTGCGCCAGAACCCTTCCAGGACGTCCGGCAGAGTATCACGACGTGGTGGGAATCCGCATCAAGACTTGCACCCGGCCATTGGGGCATCGCCATCGCTGACCGTTCCGGGCGCATCATCTGGAGCAACGATGCCGACGATGAGCTGATACCCGCTTCGACCGTGAAGCTGTTTACCACCGGATTTGCCCGAAGCGTGCTTGGTAGTGACGCCCGCCGCCCGACCCGGGTGATGGGGGAAGGCTACGTCGACTCCACAACCGGCACCTGGATCGGCGACTGGGCGCTCGAGCTGAACGGCGATGTGACCCTGGAGCGCGGAAGCGCGGCCGGGCCTTCGCTGTTCGACCTTGCCTCGCAGCTTCGGCGTATGGGAATCCGCCGGCTGAGCGGGCCGCTGGATGTCCGGAGCGCCACTGGTGTCGCCAATGCTGTCTGGCCCGATGTCTGGCCCGACCGCCATCGCGGCCATCTCTTCGCACCGCTCGTGGGTCCAGTCACCCTCAATGAAAACGTCGTTTCCTTCGTCGTTCGTCCCGGCGCCAAGTCGGGACAGCGGGTACGGCTGATGAGCGCAGAACCGCTCGGCGTCGGTTCGCTCCTTCGGATCAGCGCCAAGACGGTGGCGGGTCGGCGGAACCACCTGCGTCTGTCCGCCCAGTCGGACGGCTCCTGGCTTCTGAGCGGGACGATCGGCTCACGCGCGGGGTCGCGCACCTATGCCGTGACGGCTCACAAGCCGGTCGCTGTCCTCCACGCCGTGTGGTCTGCGGCGCTCGACCGCGCTGGTATTGACTGGCAGGAAAAGGGCTTCCCCTCGCCCAAGCAGAAGCAGGAAGAACGGGTGCTCGCCGAGGTCACCTCGCCTACGCTGGATTCGGTGGCGAGCGAAGTGAACCGGCGGAGCCTCAATGTGGGCGCCGAGCTGATCCTGCAATGGGCGGCCGGCCGGGGACCGCAGGCGCCTCAGGCGCTCGAGGACCACATCCGAAGCGTCGTGGGTCCGAGCGCCGAGGTCTCCCTCGTCGATGGCAGCGGCCTCTCGGGCCAGGACCGGGTCTCGCCGTCCACGTTCGTCGCCTACCTGGCCAAGTTCCCGCTGACCCAGGGTGGGCGCGACTTTGCCCAGCTCCTGCCGGCCAACGGCACGGGCACCCTCAAGCGCCTCAAGGCGGGCTTCCCCGACCAGGGCGTGGTCCGGGCCAAGACCGGGACACTCAAGAATGTGGCGACCGTGACTGGCTACCTGGGCCGCCCCGAGGGAGTACTTCTCATTTCGCTGATGTACAACGGTGCCAAGCCGTGGGTGGCCCGGCAGCAGCAGTGGGAGCTGTTTCGCACCCTGGGCGGCGACGGTGTCATCGTGCCAAGCGCCGGGGATATCGCGAGCGAGGATGCGCAGTATGGCGGGGAGAATGCGAGGTAGGGGTTGGGGTTAGGGGTCAGCCGTCAGGGACCAAGGAAAAGGGGTCGGGACTCAAGATGAGTTCCGGCCCCTTCCGTCAAACCCTGACCCCTAACTCCTAACCCCTGCTTCCCTTAGCTCCCGCCACAATCAGCACGATGCCGCCGACGACCGCCAGCCCGCTGAGGATTGGTGACAGCGGCACGTGCTCCCTTGTCTTGCCTTCGACCTGCAGGGGACCAGCATCGATCACGGTCTTGTTCCTGGTGAAGGAAAATCCGCCGGCGACGAACCCGATGATACCGAGGATCAGCAGCAGGATTCCCACCAGTGTGGCGACCTTCATGTGGCCTCCATGAGGCGGACAGGGGTCAGAGTGGCCGGCGTCCCGAAATGACGCGGATCAGCACGATCACGATGGCAATGACGAGAAGGATATGAATGAAGCCGCCAAACGTGTTCGCCGTGACCACGCCGATCAGCCACAGGATGAGCAGAATGACGAAGATGGTCCAAAGCATTGGATTCCTCCGCGGAACAGAATTGAAACGGGCGCCCGGGCGCCCGGACACCTCGGTGAACTGTCCTGCCGTTCAAGGGTAGCCCCATATCGAAACGCTCACCGTGAGCGCCGTCACGCCCATGTTGCGACGCTGGACGCGTCGCGTCGGCGACCCTACTTTGCGGCAACCCTTGCCCTGTCATTATGCACCCGAAAAGCTC
>DAIMFY010000364.1:0-2601 GCA_036724295.1 Gemmatimonadales bacterium
ACGGTCAACGGTCAACGGTCAACGGTCAACCAAAGGTGTCATTCCGAACGCAGCGAGGAATCTCGCTGGTTTGGCTCTGAAGACGGGAGAGTAGATCCTACGCTTTGCTCAGGATGACATACCCGTCGACCGTTGACCGTTGACCGTCGACCAATCACGAGTCCTGGGTCGCGAGTCCCACATCCCGCGCCGGCACCGCCCGCGCCACCGCGTCAGAGACCGCCGCGCGCACTTCGGCCATGGCGCGCAGCGAATGCCGCGCGCGCGAATCAAAGCTGCGGTTGGCCAGGAAGACCACAAACACATCGCGCGCCGGGTCCACCCACATCTCGGTGCCGGTCCAGCCGGTGTGACCGTAGGCCGACCGGCTCAGCATCGATCCGAAGACGGACGTGCCCTCGTACGCGGGATCGGGCGTGTCCCAGCCAAGCAGGCGGGATCCGGAGAAATCGCTGCCGGTGAGGAACTCCTTGACCGTTGATGCCTTGACCCATGTGGTGCTGTCGTCCAGCCTGCCGTCGCGCAGCCAGGTCTGGGCAAAACGCGCCAGGTCGGACGCCGTCGCAAAGAGTCCCGCATGCCCCGACACACCACCCAGCGTCTGCGCGTTCTGGTCGTTGGGAACGCCGGCGATCACCTGGCCCTTGAGGAACGAGCTCGGGGCGATGCGCGCCAGCAGGGTGTGCGGCGGGCGAAACATGGTTTCCTGCATGCCGAGAGGGCTGAAGACCTGCTGCATGAGGACGGAATCGAGGGGCATGCCAGCAGCCGACTCGAGCACAAGTCCGAGCAGGATACCGTTGAGGTCGCTGTAGATGGGGCTCTTGCCCGGCCGCTGCACCAACGAGGCGCTGGTAACCTGCGCCAGGGCCCCGGCCCGGCTCGTCGCCGTGCGATAGAGCGGAAGAAATGGCGGGAGCCCGCTGGTGTGCAGCAGCAGCATCTTGACGGTCACCGAGTCGCGCTGTCCGCCGCTGAACTCGGGGACATACTGCGCCACCGGCGCGTCGAGGTCGAGCACGCCCTGGTCCACCATCCGGAGCGCTGCGCCCGCGGCGATCACCTTGGTGAGCGACGCAAGATCCCACAGCGTGGAGTCCGCGCGAGGGCTCGGCGACCTTGGGTTCCAGGTATAATGGCCAAAATGCGCTGAGTGCAGAATGCGGTCATGCGTGCCGATCACCACGACCGCGCCCGGGAAGACACCGCGCATGATCCCGTGCCGCACCGCCTTGTCCACCGCCGAAAAATCGGGCGCCGGACCGGTGTGGCCGCTGAACGTCGCGGCAGCGAGAAGCAGCGCGGCGATCATCATGACGACCCGTGCACCGAATCGGTGATGGGACCGACGGGCAGGGCATAGAGCAGCTGGGCCGTGGCGCGATCACGATCGGTCAGGGCACCCACGCGCGTAGCCGGGAACATGACGTCAGCGGAATCGGACGAGTGGGGGAGTCCGATGGCGTGGCCGGTCTCGTGCACCGCCACGGCGAAGAGCGACGCGTCGGGCAGTCGGATGCCGGCCTGGGTGTGAATGGCGAGCGAGACCGAGGCCCGTCGCACCCGGCCCATGCGATCCCAGGTCAGGTCGGTCTGGCCGGCACGGTCATAGGGGAACCGATCAATCCAGCGAAACACGATGTCGGCGGAGCTGGTGTCGGGGATGATCTCGAACCGAACGCCGGCGCCCGAGGCAGACCAGAGATCGAGTGCACGATCCACGAAACTCGTCATGCGCGGTCGAAATCCATCGGCGCCGCCCTCGACGATGGCCACGCGAAGTGGCAGCCCCGCACGGTCGGGCCAGCGGCGCACCACCGAGTCGGTGGACATGAGCAGTGAGTCGAGATAGGTGGACATGCCGGCGCGGGCAATCTGCTGGCGCGCCGCGAGGCGGGCCAGCCGGTCAATCGTGGGCGTCGCGCTTTTCACCGATTCCGCCCCGACGGCGCCGGAAGCACCGGGGGCTGCCGGGGCGGAGGGCGCGCGCGCGGTTCCCCCGGACCTGGCGGCCTGGGCCGCGGCCGGCTGGAGGGTGTCGCGCGTCTCGCGCAGGTGCTGCACGCGGTCCACGAGCACGATTACCGCAAGTCCCAGTGTGAGAAGCGGCAAGGCAAATCGTTTCATGGCATCCGGGAAAGGTTTGCAGTTTCTATTGCAAGGGCTGGGCCGCTTGGGTAGCGCCAGCCGCCTTCGCTATCTAACATTGGCGCCGGTAGTCCCGTGGCGCCACCCGTCACCCCCCAGCAAGGAGCAGGATTCTCAACGTGATGGGCTGGTTTGCGCGGGCCCTGGTCCGCTGGCGCTGGGCCGCACTCGGCGTCTGGATCCTGGTGGGCGCGGTGGCGGCCATCCGGGCGCCAGCCACGCCGGCGTTGCTCAACATCCGCGGCGGCAGCGACAAGCTGACCGAAGCAGCCCTGGCGGACCGCGCGCTCAGGAACCGTTTCCCGGCATCACTGAGCGATTTCTTCGCGCTCACCCTGGAAGCGCCAGCGCCGTTCGACAACGGCCGTCCCCGGCTGGTGCTCGACAGCCTCACCAGCGTGCTCCAGCACCAGCCGTATATCCGCAGCGTGGTGTCGTGGCCCATCACCCACG
>DAIMFY010000365.1:0-2597 GCA_036724295.1 Gemmatimonadales bacterium
ACATGAAGCGCACGCAACGGATGCAGAGGATGCACCGGTTGGGCACGTAGATGATATCGGGCCCGAAGTCCTCGACCGGATTGTAGCGCTTGGCAAATTCCGGCGTGTAGCGGGTGGCCGCGCGGCCTTCCTGGAAGGTGTAGTCCTGCAGCTCGCACTCGCCCGACTGGTCGCAGATGGGACAGTCGAGCGGATGGTTGATGAGCAGGAATTCGAGCACGCCCTTGCGCTGCTCGAGCGCCCGGTCACTCTGGGTGTGGACCACCTGGCCATCGGCGACGGCGGTGACGCACGCAGGCATCAGCTTGGGCGCCTTTTCGACCTCGACCAGGCACATCCGGCACACCGCAGGCGAGGTGCTCGTCGGGAGCCCCGGGTGATAGCAATAATGCGGCACCATGATGCCGGCCGTCTTGGCCGCCTCGATGACGGTCGTGCCCTTGGGCACGGACACAGCGATGCCGTCAATCGTGACGGTCACCATTTCCTGGCTCATGTCACCTCACCCGGGCCCGAGCGCGAGCGCCGGCTCGCGTTCGCGGCGGATATACGCTTCGAATTCGCTGCGGAACTTCTCGATGCCGCTGACGATGGGCACCGCGCACGAATCGCTGAGGACGCAGATGGTGGTGCCTGTCATGTTTTTCGAGAGATCCAGCAGCAGCTCGTAATCGGATTCCTTGCCCTCGCCCGCGAGGATGCGGCCAAGGATGCGCGCCGTCCACCCGGTGCCTTCACGGCACTGGGTGCACTGGGCGCAGCTTTCATGGGCATAGAACCTGACCAGCCGCCAGATCTGGTAGACCATGTCGGTGGTGTCGTCCATGACGATCATGCCGCCCGAGCCCAGCATGGAGCCGGCTGCGATGACGCCCTCGTAGTCGGTGACGCAGGCCTCGGCTTCTTCAGCCGTGAGGATCGGCACCGAGGAGCCGCCAGGAATGACGGCCTTGAGCTTCCGGCCCTCGCGCATGCCGCCGCACATGTCATAGATGAGATCCTTCATGGGCGTGCCCATCGTGATCTCGTAGTTGCCCGGGCGCTGCACGTGGCCGCAGACCGAGATCAGCTTGGTGCCCGTGCTCTTGGGGTTCCCAAGGCAGAGACCCTTGTACCACTCGGCGCCGCGATTGAGGATGTGGGGCACGGCGGCCAGGGTTTCCACGTTGTTCACCGTGGTGGGCAGCCCGAAGGCGCCGGCCTGGGCCGGGAAGGGCGGCTTGACCCGCGGGTTGCCACGCTTGCCCTCGAGCGAGTTCAGCATCGCGGTTTCTTCACCGCAGATGTAAGCGCCGGCGCCGCGGTGGAGCGTGATATCGATCCGTTTGCCGCTGCCACATGCGTTCTCGCCCACGACGCCGTTGGCGTATGCCTCTTCCACCGCCTTGCTCATCACCGCCCACGGCTCGGTGAATTCGCCACGGATGTAGATGTAGCACCGCTCGGACTGGATCGCGTACGCGCCGATGGCACAGCCCTCGATCAGCGCGTGAGGCGTCCAGCGCATGATCTCGCGATCCTTGAAGGTGCCTGGTTCCGATTCATCCGCGTTGCACACCAGGAAGTGGGGCTTGCCGTCGTCCTTGGGCATGAAGCTCCACTTCATCCCGGTCGGGAATCCGGCGCCACCCCGCCCCCTGAGGCCGGATGCCTTCACTTCCTCGATGATGGCGCCTCGCTCCATGCCCAGCGCCTTGCGGAGCGCCTGATACCCGCCGCGCTTGACCCATCCGTCATAGCTGCGCGCGTCGGGGTCGCCAAAGTACTGCGACAGCACCACGGTTTCCCGGGGATGACTCGGGTGCGGAAATCCCATTACCGGTACCTCTCGAGCAGGGCGGGCACGGAATCCGGCGTGACGCTCTCGATGAAGTCCTCGTTCACCATGACCGGGGTGGCGAACCCGCAGGCACCGAGGCATTCCACCTCGACGACGGTGAAGCGGCCATCGGAGCTCGTGGCGCCGAGCTCACCGCAACCGGTGTGGAGCAGCAGCGCCTTCAAGGTGTCCTCGGCGCCGCACAGCCCGCAGGGCGACGTAGTGCACACCTGGATGAAGTATTTCCCGACCGGGTGGGTGTGGTACATGGTGTAGAACGTCACCACGCCCTTCACCAGCGCCGGCGTCAGGCCCAGCACCTGTGCCACTTCGCCGATGGCCTTCTCGCTGATCCAGCCTCGCTGTTCCTGCACCATCCAGAGCGCGGGCAGGAGCAGGGCCTGCCTGGTGGGATATTCACCGTACTTGCGCTCCAGGGCCGCGAGCGTCTCGCCGGTGAA
This sequence comes from Gemmatimonadales bacterium, assembly GCA_036724295.1. Taxonomy (GTDB): domain Bacteria; phylum Gemmatimonadota; class Gemmatimonadetes; order Gemmatimonadales; family GWC2-71-9; genus CAMLHP01. Next base: position 2,281 of record DAIMFY010000365.1, read on the forward strand.
GACCGGCTCGTAGGCTTCGTCCCCGTGAACGGCAACGCTCATCGGTCCACCTCGCCCATGACGATGTCCACGCTGGCATTGATGGCGATCACGTCGGCCAGCAGCGCACCTTCGCACATCTTGGGCAGGGCCGACAGGTTGATGAAGGCGGGCGGCCGGATACGCCAGCGCACCGGCTTGGCTGTTCCATCGGAGACCATGTAGTAGCCCAACTCGCCCTTGGGATTCTCGATACCCATGTAGGCCTCGCCGGCGGGCGGCTTGACGCCCTCCATGACCTGCTTGAAGTGATAGATCATCGCTTCCATGTCACCCAT
>DAIMFY010000366.1:0-2580 GCA_036724295.1 Gemmatimonadales bacterium
AGGCGAGCCCGATCGGGCCCGCGCCGGCAATGAGGACGGATTCGTGGGGCATGGGTGAAGATAGTCGACGGTCAACGGTCAACGGTCGACGCGTCATTGCGAGGAGGAGGCGCAGCCTCCGACGAAGCAACCGGATCGCCTGGATCGGGATGCCGGCTACCCGATTGCTTCGGGTGCTTCGCACCCTCGCAATGACGCTGGAGGAGCCTGCCCGTCCTGCCCGTCCCGTCCGTCCTGCCCGTCCTGCCCGTCCTGCCCGTCCTGCCCGTCCTGCCCGTCCTGCCCGCCTCGTCCGCCCTGTCCGCCCTGTCCGCCCTGCCATATCTTTCCCCCGTCACCCACCCAGGCCCCCCATGGCTGAGCTTCTCGAACGTCTGCAGGCAGCGCTCGGCGACGGGTTCCGCATCGAACGGGAACTTGGTGGCGGGGGGATGAGCCACGTCTTCCTGGCGGAAGAAACCCGGCTGGGTCGCAAGGTGGTCATCAAGCTCCTCCCGCCTGAAGCGGCCGAGGGAATTCCGGCCGACCGCTTCGAGCGCGAGATCCGGGTGGCCGCCTCACTGCAGCATCCGCACGTGGTGCCGGTGCTGAGCGCCGGCGTGGCCGACGGGCTCCTCTACTACGTCATGCCGTATATCGACGGTGAGTCGCTCGCGTCCCGCCTCGCGCGCACCGGCGCACTGCCGGTGGGGGATGCCATCCGCATCCTCCGCGACGTTGCCGACGCGCTGGCCTATGCCCACGGCCGTGGCGTGGTGCACCGCGACATCAAGCCCGACAACATCATGCTCGCGGGACGCCACGCCCTGGTCACCGACTTCGGCGTGGCCAAGGCGATGAGCGTCTCGGCCAACCGCACCATGGGACTGACGACCGGCGGCGTGACCATCGGCACGCCCACCTACATGGCGCCGGAGCAGGCGGCGGCCGATCCCAACCTCGATCATCGCGCGGATCTTTACGCGCTGGGCGTCGTCGCCTACGAAATGCTCTGCGGACGCCCGCCCTTCATGGCGCCGACGCCGCAGGGGATGCTGGCCGCGCACGTGACCCAGACGCCCGAGCCGGTCAACGCCTACCGCCAGACCATTCCAGCCGACATCTCGCAGATCGTGATGCGCTGCCTTGCCAAGCATCCGGCCGACCGCTGGCAGAGCGCTGCGGAACTGGGCGAGCAGCTCGAGATCGCAACGACGCCGTCGGGCGGCACGCCCTCGGTGCCGACCGCGCCGGTGCCCGCGGTGCGGGTTGCAGCCGAGCGCTCGGCGCGGCGCGCGCACCCCGCGCGCGTTGCGGTGCTCTTCGGGATCGCGACGGTTGCTGTCACCGCCATCGCCTTCCTGCTCACGCGCGTCTTTGACCTCGCTGACTGGGTCTGGATCGGTGCGCTGGTCTGCATGGTGGCCGGCTTCCCGATCATGCTCTACACCGGGCGGCTGGAACGGAAGCGCGCCATCCTTAAGGCGACGGGTGCCTTCCGCTATGAGCCGGAGCCGGCGCACCAGCAGTGGTTCACCTGGCGCCGGGCGCTCTGGGGCGGCGGGCTCGCGCTCGGCGCGCTCTTGCTCGCAACGGTTGCCTACGGCGTCTCGCGACACTTCGGCATCGGGCCCGGCGCGACGCTGCTGAGCACGGGCACGCTGGCCAACGAAGACCGGCTGGTGCTCGCCGACTTTGACAACCACACACCCGACTCGACTCTCTCGACCTCCCTGTCCGAAGCACTGCGTGTAGACCTCGGCCAGTCGAGCGCCGTGCGCCTGGTCAACCAGCAGGAGGTCGGGCAGGCGCTCCAGCGGATGGGACAGCAGCCCGGCGTGGTGCTGACGGAAGCGCTGGCGCGCGACGTGGCACGCCGCGCCAACGCCAAGGCGGTCGTGTCGGGCGACATCTCGGCGCTGGGTTCCGGCTATGTGCTCACCGCGCGGCTCACATCGGTGGACGGCACCATCCTGGCGCCGGTGCGCGAGACGGCCGAGGGGAATGCCGACCTCATTCCGGCGCTCAACCGCCTGTCGAAGTCGCTGCGTGAGAAGATTGGTGAATCACTCCGGACCATCCGAGGGAGCGATCCACTCGAGCAGGTGACCACGGCGTCGCTGCCGGCTCTGGAGCTCTACTCCCGGGCGCAACGCGCGTTCGACGTGAACGAGTACCCGACCGCGCGGGACCTGCTGGTGCGCGCGGTGCAGACCGACACCAGTTTTGCCATGGCGTGGCGCAAGCTCGCGGTGGTGATCAATAACATGGCCGGCAGCGTGTCCCAGCAGCGCGACGCCGCCTCGGCCGCCTTCCGTCATCGTGACCGGCTGCCGCCGACGGAACGGGCGCTGACTGAGGCGTACTACTACTCCAACGTGCAGTACAAGCCCGACGAAGTGATCCGGTCGTACCAGCGCGCGCTCGATATCGACTCGCTCAACCCGGTGGCGATCAACAACCTGGGCCTGATGTACAACACCATCGGCGAGTTTGCCAACGCCGAGGCGATCCTCAGGCGCGGCATGCGGCACGAGCCGTCGCTCACGATGTACGACAACCTGAACCAGTCGCTGCTTTCACAGGGCAAGTATGCCGCCG
>DAIMFY010000367.1:0-2573 GCA_036724295.1 Gemmatimonadales bacterium
CTCGCGCGCGGGACGGCGGTGCGGGACGTCATCGGGTGGAGCCTCGTGCCGGGCATCATCGCGTTCGTGGTGCTCGCCGTCCTGCTGCGCTCGCGCGCGGACACGCGGGCGCCGGCACCCGCGACCGTCTCCCGGGGCGGGGATCCGCCGGCTGCAGTCCGGGTGTTCTGGGCGCCGGTGAGCGCGCTGGTGGCGCTCACGCTCGCCCGGCTTCCGGAGACGCTGATGCTGTTGCGGCTCCAGCAGCTCGGCGTCGCGGTGCCGGTGATTCCGCTGGTCTGGGGCGGACTGCACGTGGTGCGGAGCGCGGGGAGCTATCCTGGCGGGCGGATGGTCGATCGGGCGGGCCCGCGGAGTGCGGTCGCCGCGGGCGCGCTGCTCACGGCCGTCGTGATTGGGGCGCTGGCGCTGCCGCTGGCGCCGGTGGCGGCCGTCGCGGTGTTTCTCGCCTTCGGGCTGGCGGCGGGGCTCACCGAGTCGGCGGAGCGGGTGCTGGTCGCGCGCCTGGCGCCGGTCCGGCCGGGGCGGGGCTTCGGCGCGTATCACGCGCTCACCGGCCTGGCCGCACTGCCGGCGGCGCTCGCCTTCGGGGCGATCTATCAGGTGAGGGGCGCTCCGGCGGCCTTTGCCGCGTCCGCCGGAACGCTGATCGTCGCGGGACTGGCCTGGTCGATCGTCGCGCCGCGCGGGGTGTGACCGTCCCCCACTGCAACTCATTGCAGGCGCATGGTTTGAGGCTTGGTTGACAGAGGAGGTCGATATTGGTGGATGCTGGCCCTCGTTGGCCGGGTGGCCTCCTCTCGCTCGGCGGTCCGTCGGAGCGCGCACCTCTCTCCTCGATGTCCCTTCCCGGAGTCGCAATGACCAGTATCCGAAAGGTCGGTTTCGCGTTTCTGATCAGTACCGTAGGCGGATGTTCGGCCGACACAGCGAGCTCACCAGATGCCGATCTGAGCGCGCAGTTCGCGGCGGGCACCGTGCCATGTCCTGGAACCCGGACGGTTGTGGAATTCACCCCCAGATTCGGATGCGGCAGCATCATCAAGGTCAGGCCTGCGCCCAACCAGCCGTCGGCGGCAGCGGCCATCGGATCGGCCGTCGCCAACTGGAACTCGGCGCTGAGCGCCGTTCCGGTGCCATTGCCGACATTCTCGGCGGTGGCAGCCGGCGCCGCAGCCGACGTGACCGTCACCATCGTCGGCACTGCAGAGACGTACTGCGGAGAGGCCACGGCAAACTCGGTAACCCTGTACGCCGCGAACAGCTCACATTGCAGCAACGCAAACCACAGCGACGCCGGCACGACGCTCACGCACGAATTGGCGCATGTTTTCGGGTTCGAAGGCGGCGGGGGTGAGAAACGGGTCCCCGGATACTCGGATCATTGCACGACGCACCTCCCGTTCGACAACACGATCATCAATGGCTTCATCTGCCAGCATGAGCTCGAAGTGATCATGCAGGGCTACGGCCATCTGCCGAACGGGGATCCGAACTTCTGGGGCAAGCATGTAATCACCGGGCTCGCCGTCGCCACCGTCCCGGTCGGCGACACCGCGAATCCGTACCTGATGTTCGCCAGGTCCAATATCGGCAGCGCGCCACGCGGTGGAGTTGCGCTTGCGGGCTCGAGTGCGGATAACTCCAAAGCCCAGCTTCTGGCATCGGGCTGGATACGCGGCGTGAGTGCCGGCTCGACCAGCGTGACTGCATCCATCAATCCGAGCACGCTGGGTGGGACGGATTACGCCCTGAGCGGTCTCATCGCACAATCTCCCTCGACATTCCCCGTCACGGTGACCCCTGCGCCGCCGCCCCCGCCCAATCCGGACCTCGCTCCCACCGCATCAGTGCCCTTCGCCGTGCAGCTCGGCGGCACGATCGCCGTGAACGTCTATCAGTGGAATCATGGCAACCTTACGGCTCCGGGAGGGTGGAAGGGGGTCATCCTGCTTTCACAGGATCTGGTGCCCGGTGCAGGTGACGTCACGCTGTACCAATACGTCGAGTCTCGCTCGATCGGCGTCGGGTCGAGCCCGGCCGTGATCACGCCTTCCCTCACGTTCCCCGCGTCAATGCAGGCGGGACCCTACTACGTTCTGTTCCAGCTCGACGCCGCGGGGCAGGTCGCCGAGCAGAACGAGGCGAACAACACACTCGCCCGGCCCGTCACGCTGTCCCAGTGCGTCTGGCCGACAGGAATCATGAATCCACTTCTCGGCGGGTACGCGAGCAAGACCGGCGCGGGGAACTGCGCCGGCCGCACCGGCATCCTGACCAACGGCACCACCTCGACGAGCGGCCGGGCCAGGTTCGACGCTGCCTGTACGGTCACGCAGCAGCCCATCAAGCCCGACAATTCGTTCACGGTGCGCGGCTGCAAGGTCGGCACGGGCGCCAAGCTTACGATCTACAACAACGGACAGGTGGAAAAGATCTACAGCATTTCCGTGACCTACGAGCCGATCGAATAGGATCGGGAATCACCCGGGCGCACCGCGGTGAAAGCCGCGGTGCGCTTGCCCAACCCCAACCCCCGCCGTACGTTGGACTCCCATGCCAACCCCCTTTTC
>DAIMFY010000368.1:0-2571 GCA_036724295.1 Gemmatimonadales bacterium
ACCCGCACCGTCCAGCCGGTCACCGATGAGATGATGACCGAACAGCTGGAGAACATCCGGGAGCAGAAGGGTAGCTGGGCGCCGGTGGAGGGCGAGCGGCCGGCGCCGGGCCAGCTGGTCCAGCTGGAGGTGACGGCGCTGGAGGAAGAGGGAGCGGAGCCGCAGCCCCACACGCTGGTGCTGGGCGAGCAGCGCGCCGTGCCCGACCTCGAGGAGCTCATCATGCAGCTCACTCCCGGTGAGACCCGTGACGGCGACATCCGCTTCCCGGACGATCACCCGGACGAGAGCCGCCGCGGGCAGAGCCGGAAGGTGCGCGTCGCCCTGCTCGACGTGAAGCGCAAGGAGCTGCCGCCGCTGGACGACGAGCTGGCGCGCGAAGCGGGCGAGTTCGAGTCGCTGGAACAGCTCAAGTCGGCGGTGCGTGAGGATCTCGAAAAGGAAGCCGCGCGGGAGGCGGACGCCCGGGTCCGCGACGACCTGCTGCGCCAGATCGCCGAGGCCAACGACGTGCCGGCGCCGGAATCGCTGGTGCATCGCGTGCTGCATGCCTACGCGCAGGCCTACCAGCTTCCCGAGTCGGAGCTGGGCGCCTTCGAATCGCAGTTCCATCCCATCGCCGAAGCCACCGTGCGGCGCGACCTCATCCTGTCGGCGGTCATGGAACAGGAAAAGCTCCGCGCCACGGAGGAGGATGTCGACGCGCGAGTGGCCGAGATGGCACGGGCCCGCGGCGTGGAAACCGGCCAGCTGTACGCCAGCCTGCAGAAGGCAAACCGCCTGCCCGAGCTCGAGCGGGCCCTCACCGAGGAGAAGGTCTTTGCCCATCTCCTCGCGCAATCCACCGTTGACGAAAAGACGGACTGACCCGATGGCCACGATCTACCCGCCCTACATCATTGAACGGTCGAGCCGCGGCGAGCGGACCTACGACATCTTCTCCCGCCTGCTGATGGATCGCATCGTTTTTCTCGGTGCGCCCATCAATGATGATGTCTCCAACATCATCATTGCCCAGCTGCTCTTTCTCGAGGCAGACAATCCCGAGAAGGACATCTATCTCTACATCAACTCGCCGGGCGGGGTGGTGTCGTCGGGAATGGCCATCTACGACACCATGCAGCACCTCCGCGCCCCGATCAACACCATCTGCATGGGCCTGGCCGCCTCCATGGCGTCGTTCCTGCTGGCGGCCGGCACCAACGGCAAGCGCAGCGCCCTGCCCCACTCCCGGATCATGATCCACCAGCCCTCGGGCGGCGCCCAGGGCACCGCGGCCGACATCGAGATCCAGGCGCGGGAGATCCTCTACCTGCGGTCCAAGCTCAACGACCTGTATGCCCAGCACACCGGCCAGCCAGTGGAGACGATCGAGCGGGACATGGACCGGGACCGCTTCATGAGCGCCGACGAAGCCAAGGCCTATGGCCTTATCGACAGCGTCTTTACGCCTCGGCGGGACCTCATCCCCAAGACTTGACGCCGCCCGGTCCGGGGGGCCACCTTATGGGTGGCTCCCCTTTTGCAGTGGCTGGCATTCCCTGTTTCGCAAGCGGGCCCATGTCAAACGATAAGCACCTTCGTTGCTCATTTTGCGGAAAGAGCAAGGACTCGGTCCGGAAGTTCATTTCGGGTCCGTCCGTTTACATCTGCAACGAATGCATCACCTTGTGCAATGAGATCCTCGCCGAGGACGAAGAGCGCGAGGTTGCCGACAGCATCACCCAGGTCCCCACCCCCCTTGAGCTCAAGGAGGTGCTGGACCAGTACGTGATCGGCCAGGATACCGCAAAGCGGGCCCTCGCGGTCGCGGTCTACAATCACTACAAGCGCATCAACGCCCAGAGCGGCCGGGATTCGGACGTCGAGCTCGACAAGTCCAACATCCTGCTGATCGGGCCCACCGGCACTGGCAAGACCCTGCTGGCCCAGACCCTTGCGCGCATCCTTGATGTCCCGTTCACCATCGCCGACGCCACCACGCTCACCGAGGCAGGCTACGTGGGTGAGGACGTGGAGAACATCCTCGTTCGCCTCCTGCAGGCCGGCGAATTCAACGTCGCCGAGTGCGAGCGCGGCATCGTCTACATCGATGAAATCGACAAGATTGCGCGCAAGAGCGAGAACCCCAGCATCACCCGCGACGTCTCGGGCGAAGGGGTCCAGCAGGCATTGCTCAAGATCCTCGAAGGCACCATCGCGAGCGTGCCGCCCCAGGGCGGGCGCAAGCATCCCCAGCAGGAATACATCCAGATCAACACCCGCGACATCCTGTTCATCTGCGGCGGCGCGTTCGACGGCCTCGAGAAGATCATCGAGACGCGCACCGGCCGGCAGCAGATCGGCTTCAGCAGCGCCACGCGCGGCCGCCGGGATGGCGTCAACGAGAAAGATCCCTTTGCTGATGTCGAGCCGGACGACCTGCTGCGCTTCGGGCTGATTCCCGAGCTGGTGGGCCGGCTGCCGGTATCGGTGCCGCTGCAGTCGCTCGACGAAGACGCGCTGGTGCGCATCCTGCTTGAACCGAAGAATGCCCTCACCAAGCAGTACAAGAAGCTGTTCGAGCTGGAG
>DAIMFY010000369.1:0-2567 GCA_036724295.1 Gemmatimonadales bacterium
CGTAATCGTGCAGCACCAGGAACTTCTCGTACAGCAGCACGCCCTTCCGCTTCTGGCCGAACTCGGCGAAGAGATCGCGCAGGCGTCCACGGCGGGTCACGTAGAAGCGGAACACCTCGGCGAAGTCTTCCTGGGGGTGCTTGGCGGCGTACGCGCTGACGAAGTCGCGCGGCGCGATGGCCACCCGACTGCGCTGGAAGTAGACCCACGTGTTGTCCATTCCGCGGTAGGCCTTGTCCACCTGGCCGAACGCCCGCTGGAATCGCCGGCTCCGGGTCCAGTCCCAGTGATGGTACAGGAAGCTGTGGCCGAGCTCGTGGGTGAGGAGGCCCACCAGCATGGTCCACGGAATCTCGTCCTGGCGGCGGCTGGCGAGCACGTAGCGTTGCTCGATCTCGACGATCTTGGGGTAGCGCGGATCCACGCCCGAAATTCCGGGGCGCAGGAGGATGCGATAGCCCCAGTCGCGGATGCGGGAGACGAGCAGCAGGCGGCGGACCCGGGTGAGCGCGCGGGGGATGAGATCGCGCCCGGTGGCGTCCTGTCCGCACCAGGGGCAGGTATCCATCCAGTCGTCCACGCCGCGGTGGCAATGGGGGCATTCGCCCTCGAACAGGTCGTCCTCGTTCCAGACCTGCGGGCGCCCGCACCAGGGGCAGAAGCGCATCGGGTACTGCACGCCGCCGCCACAGCCCCAGTCGCACCGGGCATCCATCCGGAAGCCCTTGGGCGCCTTGAGCGGCCTCTCGCTCGAGTAGCCCGGCTCGTAAATGTCCGCGTCACACCAGGGGCAGAAGGAGTACGTGTCGGAGACCACCCAGCCGCAGCGATAGCACTCGGCGCCGGTGACGTCGCCGGTGTCGCGCCAGCGCTGGGCCCGGCCGCAGTCCGGGCAGTAGGACCAGAATTTCTTGAGCTGGTGACCGCAGACGCAGCGGAGCTCGGGGTGCGGCGCGCGGCCGCGACGCCGGCTAGGCGTGCTCATGGCGAGCCATGGCCTCGTCGGCCAGGCGCTGAATGAACTGGTAGTAGTCCATCCCGGCCTTCTCCGCCGCGTTGGCCATGTCGTGTCCGTAGCTGATGAACGGGTTGGCGTTGGCTTCGAGCACCCAGAGCTCGCCGTCGGCAGCGAGGCGCACATCGAGCCGGGCGTAGTCCCGGAGCCAGAGCGCGCGGAAGGCGGTGCGGCAGATGGCCGCGATCCGCTCACGCGCGGCCCGGGCCAGCGGGCGGGCGAAGACGTTCCTGATGCCCTTCCGCGCCCGGTAGTCCTCGTCCCATTTGGCGAACTGGGTCGCGATCCGCTCCTCGGGGCGGGTCCGGCGCTTGTCGAACACCATCTCGGTGATCGGCAGGATGGCGAGGTTGTCGCCGTTGCCGATCAGGCTCACGTAGAGCTCGCGGCCCTCGACGAACTCCTCGGCGATGGCGGGCTGCTCGAAACGCTGGTGGATCATGGCCACCCGGTCGGTCAGCGCCGCCTCGTCCTGCACCACCGACGCCTGGGCGATGCCGGCGCTGGCGTCGCTCAGGAGCGGCTTCACGATCAGGGGGAAGCGGAGCGTGTCGGGAATCGTCCGTGTCTCTCCGAGGCGGAAGGTGGCGAACCCCGGCACCCGGATGCCGTGATAGGCGAGGACCTTCTTGCTCATCGCCTTGTTGCGGGAAACCAGCAAGGCGAGCGGCGGCGAGCCGGTATAACGATGCCCCTCGGCCTCGAGCATTCCCGGCACCATGTACTCGAGCCCCGGGTTACCGTGGAACGCCTCGACGGCGTTGAAGACCAGGTCGGGGCGGATCTCGTCGAGACAACGGACGAGGTACTGCAGGTCGTCCTGGACCCCGAGCAGCGTCACCTCGTGTCCCCGCTCCCGGAGCGCGTCGGCCACCTGGTACTCCATCTCCGGCTCGTCATGGGTCCACGCCGCGACCTCGGTCGCCATCTGGCGCTCGTGTTCCGGGTGGTCCCACCCACCGTACGGGGTGTCGAATGTCACGACAATACGCATGGCTCCGGGTGCTCGGCTGAGGCGACCCGAATAGTCGCCGGGTCGGGTGTGGGGCGCCACACCCCTGGTGGCTCGGGCGGGCGGACTGCATTATCCTATCCGCTCGTCACCCCCCGACAACCCGACGCGCGGAACCGCCATCGCAGGCGCTGGAGGTGGGAATGGAGTTCACCCCCCGGGAAGCCAGGCTCAAACCCGAGTTCGCCACGCGCTATCCCCCGCTGGAGCCAGGGGTCTGGGAGACCGCCGCCGAGATGGGGGCCAAGGTGCTGCTCTGGCAGGTCCAGCAGCAGGGCACGGATGCGCTGAGTTCCAGGATTCTGGACGAGCGCCACTTCGAGTTCCGGGGCGGGTGGTACCGCGGGACCGAGACCGATCTGCGGACCCGGGCGAGCGATCCGGCGTACAACGGGCCGGCGTAGCTGGGGCGGACGGGCGGACGGGCGGACGGGCGGACAGGGAATGAGGGGCCGGCGCCGAGACGCAAGTCCATCACGCCGAGAAACGTTAGGCCCCTCGATCACCGTTCCGGAGACGCGCGAGCCAAGTCGCTCGGTG
>DAIMFY010000370.1:0-2557 GCA_036724295.1 Gemmatimonadales bacterium
GTGGCCCTCCGGCGTTCATGCCCCATCACAAGAGCCGTCCCAACTTCCGCTGGCCGGCGCTCTGTGCCCGGCTCGGCTGGACCTTCCTGGATCCGTGGGCCCCGGTGGAGCGCACACTCGAGCTGATCCGTGGCAGCCGCTGCGTCATCGCCGAGGCAATGCACGGCGCCATCGTGGCGGACGCATTGCGGGTGCCGTGGGTGGCGGTGCACGCCTACGACCATATCAATGAGTTCAAATGGGAAGACTGGTGCGGCTCATTGCAGATGCAGCATGCGCCGGTGCGCATCCCGTCGCTCTATGACCACCACCGAAGTGCCCCGCACTTTCGCCTCGCCGACTATGCGCGTCATTCGATCCGGAACCGCCGGCTGACGCGTGAAGGAGCGTGGGAACTGCCCGCACCCTCGGACCCGGCCACGGTGCGGACGGCAGAGGAGCAGTTGGCGGAGATCGGACGGGATCCGTCCCGATGGAACCTGAGCAGCGATGGGATCTTCCAGGACCGGGTCGCCGCGCTCTACGACGCACTTTCCCGGGTCAAGGCAGACTGGATGTCACCAGCCGCACCGTGATGCCGCCGTTGTTCGCCTGCCAGCGAGTGGTAAGGGGCAGCGCGAGCTGGTGGTCGAGCGCGGGATGGGTGCCAAGCATGGCGAGTTGCCAGCCGCGAGCTCGGCTTCGAAGCACGTGCCCGAACTGGGCATAGAGGTCACGCAGTTGCTGCCGCTCGCCCACCCGCACCCCATAGGGCGGGTTGGTGACGATCCAGCCGGGCGTCTCCGGCAATTCCAGGTCTGAAATCACCGCCCGTCTAATGGAAAGGGCGTCGGCCACGCCAGCCCGTTCGGCGTTCCGGCCCATCACCGCCACGGCGCCGGCGTCGCGGTCGGAGGCGGAGATGATGGGTCGACGGTCAACGGTCGACGGACGACCGGGGGCGACCTCGGCGGCGGCGGCGCCCAGGATCCCCCATCGATCCATCGCGAATCTCCGCTGCCCGCCCGGCGCCATCCCCCGCGCGATCATGGCGGCTTCAATGGGAATTGTGCCTGAACCGGCAAAGGGGTCCACGAGCGGTACCGTGCCGTCCCACCCGATGGCCAGCAGCATCGCGGCGGCCAGCGTCTCGCGAAGCGGCGCCTTCCCCTGCTCCAGCCGATAGCCCCGCTTGTGCAGCAGCTCGCCGGAAGAGTCGGCGCTGATGGTGACACGGTCGCGATGCACCCGGACCACGAAGAGCTGTTCGGGCGCATCATGAAGCACCTCGCGCCCAAGCCATCGCTCCAGACGCTCGGCGATGGCATCGTGATGATAGAGCCTGGATTTCTTCGAGGTGACGCGAAAGACTGGCCGGACGCCATCGGCCAGGAAATCATCCCATGGAACCTTGCGCGCGTGGCGCTCGAGTTCGGCGAAGGAGTAGGCGTGAAATTCTGCCACCCGCACCAGCACGCGGGCTGCGGTGCGGAGCCAGAGGTTGGCTCGCGCGAGCTCCTCGGCGTCCGCCTCGAAGCTGACGCCGCCCGGCTCGGTGCCCGTAACCGGCAAGCCGAGCTCGGCGATCTCGCCGGCCGTGATGGCTTCGATGCCGGGCGCGGTGACGGCGAAACAGGGTCGAGGGTCTAGGGTCAAGAGGACAAGGATAATGCCCTCATCCGGTGACAGATGCAGCCGAACGTGATTGTCCCGCGCCGCCATCCGGCGAGCGCGCCTTTCCTGGCAATCCGGAACAGCTCATAGACCAGCCGCCCGATCTTTCCCACGACGGCCTTGAGGACGCCAGCCGGCGTCGAGATGAGTACGGCCCTCACGGCCCGGCTCCTGCGCACGGCCAACTCTGCTGCCGTGAGCAGGGGCGGCGCCCGCTGCAACTCAGATTGCACAAACCTCATCGGGTGGGCAACTTCCACGGAAGGCGACTCTACCCCTTCAAGAGGCGATGCATTCATGAGTGCTCCAGAGTCCGGAAAGGGCGCCAGAGAAGACCGGTCCGACCAGAAGATGTCCTATCCCACGCATCATCTCGTTGCTGTTCTCGACACCGCCGGCCAGGTTGCCGAGGCGGTGCAGGAACTGACCGCCAACGGATTTCCCATCTCTGATATCCAGGTGGGGTGCGGCACGGCCGCGGCCGATGAACTGGCTACCACGACTGGGCGCACCGGCCTGGCCGGCCTCGCGGTCCGTGTCGCGGAAGCGATCGGCTACGAGAACTTCGAGATGCGGGTCAAGGCGGTAGTCGAGCAGGCGCTCCGGGACGGACGCTACGTCGTGCTGCTGCCAGTCACCGAGCAGGAGCGCAAGGACGTGGCGGTGGGTATCCTGACGGCGCATGGGGCGCACACCGTGAGCTACCACGACCGCCTCACCATCGAAGCCATCGTGCCGCCGAACAGATGAGCCGGGCTGCCTCTCGGGACGTCGCGGTCCTGGTCGGCAGTCTCCGCAAGGGCTCCTACACGCGACAGATTGCAAAGATCCTCATCGCGCTGGCGCCGCCGGAGCTCAAGCTCGAGATCGTCGAGATCGGCCAGCTGCCGATGTACAACCAGGA
>DAIMFY010000371.1:0-2555 GCA_036724295.1 Gemmatimonadales bacterium
CACCAAGCAGTACAAGAAGCTGTTCGAGCTGGAGAACGTGGGCCTTACGTTTGACCAGGAAGCACTGCGGGCGGTAGCGGAGAAGGCGCTGAAGCGCGGCACCGGTGCCCGCGGGCTCCGCAGCATCCTCGAAACCCTCATGACCGACATCATGTTCGACCTCCCCACGCGGGATGACGTCCGTGAAGTGGTCATCACCCGTGAGTCGGTCACCGAGGGCACCCAGCCGCTGATCGTCACCGAACGCCCCCGCGCCAAGCGCGAGGCGTGACCTCGCCACTGGGCGAGCTGCCGGTTACGTTCATCGGCTCCTTCCCCGACCCTGACGTCCAGCTCGATCCACCCCTGCCGGAAATCGCCTTCGTCGGCCGCTCCAACGTCGGCAAGTCCAGTCTGCTCAACGCGCTTACCGGAAAAGCCGGCCTTGCGCGCGTGAGCGCCACGCCGGGCAAGACCACCCTGGTGAATGTCTTCCGGCTTCCGGCGTTCTATCTGGTGGACCTGCCGGGCTACGGCTATGCCCGGGCCAGCCATGGCGAGCGGCAGCGCTACCGCGAGCTCCTGGGCCGCTACCTGGAGCGCCGGGAGCGACTGGCTGGCGTGGTGTGGCTGCTGGACCTGCGGCACCCGCCGTCCAGGGACGACCTTGCCATGCAGGAGCTGCTGGTGAGCGCCAACCGGGCAACGCTCGCGGTGTTCACCAAGGCCGACAAGTTTTCCCACGCGCAGCGACACACCCGGGAGCGCGAGCTGGCGGCGGCGCTGGGCTTGCAGCAGGACCAGGTGCAGGTGGTCAGCAGCCGGAGTGGGCTCGGCGTCGCCGAGCTGGGACAGAGCATTCTTTCCGCGGGAGGACGAGCATGAGGCAGAGCTGTCTGGTGGTATCGCTCCTGCTGGGTGCAGCGTGCGCCCATGCCCAGAATCCCCCCGCCGCACCCGACAGCGCGGCGGCCGACAGCGCGGCGGCCGACAGCGCGGCGCCGAGAGTCTACGGACGCCTCAACCAGAGCGACATCGCCATCCGGCTTCGCAATGACGAGCTGGAGCTTCGGTTCGTGCCGCTTGACGCCGGGCTCCTGGCCCTGCTGTCCGAGGATGGCGCCACTGCCCTTGAGCGGCTGGTGGCGCGGCATCGTCCCGCCATCGACTCGGCGGGCCGTGACGCCGGCATCTCGGAGCCTGGGCTGGCCCTCGTCAATTTCTTCGGCGCGAAGGACGGGGTGCGATTCGATCCGCAGCTGCTCAATATCCTGGTGCGGGGCCAGCTGCTGCGGCCGCTGGCCGTCGTGCCACTCAGCCCGCAGTTCGGGAGCGGCCAGCTCGATGCCCGCGAATCGGTCATGGCCATCTTCCTGTTCCGGCAATCACTCCCGGTCTGGGATCCGTTCCAGATTAGCTACGGCTCGATGACGTCCTCCGACTGGAGCGACCGCCTGCCACTGCTGCAACGCGAGCGGCAACGGTTGCAGGGGCAGTAGCGGTCCTCGGTCATCAGTCGTCGGCGGCAAGCTGATCCCGAAGGCCGACGACTCGTGACTATCTTCCTCCCACCCAAGGAGGCCTCCGGCATGCCCCAGCAACCCCTTCGCTCACTCAACCTCCCTGACGTCGATCGCCGGGCCGCCCACGACTGGCTCGCCTCCATCGAGGGCCAGCTGGCCGCGCCAGGAGCCGACTGGAACCGGATCGCGCGCGAGACGCTGACCGGGCTCTACTTTCCCGACGTCACCGACTATGACGAACGCGTGGCCGATCCGGCGGTACCCGCGGCGACCCGGATCGCGCTGCGGGCGCTCGACCCTCGCGGCATTACCCTGGAGCCCGAGTACTACGCCGACGTTGATCCGGCGCGCTTTGCGCGGGTGAAGCCGCTGCTCTGGCTCTGGTACTCGTTCGACCGTTCCACGGCCGGCGGGCAGAACGTCGACCTGGGCGTTCAGTTACGCCGCATCCTGGCGCCGCACATTTTTGCGCGGGTCGGCCGCAACTTCAAGTGCTTCCAGCACGTCGAATTCTCCTTCGGTTACAACATGGACGTGGGCGACGACTGCGTGGTGCACCGCCACGTCCTGCTGGACGACCGCGGCGGCATCCGGCTGGGAAACCGGGTCAGCATCTCCGATTATGCCAACATCTACAGCCACACCCACAGCATCGTGGACCAGAAGGACGTGACCAGCGTCCCGACCATCCTCGATGACGACGTCCGCATTACCTATCACGCCACGGTGCTCGCCGGCGTCCACGTCGGCATGAATGGCATGGTCGGCGCCGTGGCGGTCGCAACCAAGGACGTGCGGGCCTGGCATGTGAACGTCGGCATCCCCGCCAAGTCGGTGCGGGTCAAGCCGACCGCGCCGCCCGAGGCTTACGTGACCGAGCGCGTGGCGCGGCGAGGAGACCCGGCCAGCTGAAGCGCCGCACGCCGTTCCGGCTGCCGCCCGCGGTGCTCGCGGCGCTGGCGAGCCTGCTGCTCGTCGTGACGGAGTATGCCTTCATTCGCGCCACCGGCATGTCCTGGTGGTCGGTGGTCGTGGTTCCGATGTCGGCGGCGC
>DAIMFY010000372.1:0-2537 GCA_036724295.1 Gemmatimonadales bacterium
CGAGCGGTGCCATTCACCCTGCTCTTGCAGCGATTCGCAGACCAGAAGAGTTGCGGCAGTCTTGTCGGCGGGCTCTGCCAGCACACCGTCCGCGCTGCACAGCGCCAGCTCCACGGAGTGGGGAGCGCCCCGCTGCAGTGCCTGCCGTGCACCGCGCAGCAGATAGGGTACCGCTTCCTCGATCCGGCCGCCCCGGATACAGTGCCACGCGATCTCGAGCCCCAGGACCTCGGTGCCGTCCCGCTCGCTGTCGATCAGCCGCTGCGCGATGCTGGCGTGCAGGATCCGGCGCATCGCGCTGGGCACGCCCATGTAGGCCTGGGCCCGGATCATCTCGTTCACGAACTCCAGCCCATCGCCTCCGTCGCGCAACACTCGCAGCTCGGTCAGGCGCGACATGCCCCCCATCGTCTGGCCGAGAGACAGGTCCGCGAGCGAATACATGGTGATGTCGTTGACCCGGTGCCCCAGGATGGCGGCGAGATTCAGCACGTTGCGGGTGCTGGGGTCGAGCGACTGGGCGATGCGGTCGTACAACTGGCGGAAGGTTTCCGTCGGGGCGCTATCGGCGTCCGGTTGCGGCGTCATGGCGTCGAGTGAGAGCGCGAGCGACCGCTCCCCGCGCTCCTGCCAGTCCTGGCAGAGCAGCTCGAGCACCATGGGATAGCCGCGGGCTGCCCGGATGAGCGCCCGCCGAGTGGCCGCGTTGGGCTGGGACACCGCCGCCAGGGAGAGCGCCGTCACCATCCGGTCGCAATCGTCGGCCGACATCGGCGCCAGCTCGATGGTGACCGTGCCGCACAGGCTCAGGCTCTCACGCAGCCGGATGGCGTGGGGCGACTGGCCCAGCTCGCTGGCCCGGGCGATGAATACCAGCATTACCTGCTGGCTCCTGACCCGCCGCAGCAGGTGGTGCAGCAACGCGAGACTCGCGTCGTCGGCCAGGTGGTGGTCGTCGATCACCACGATGAGCGGGTGCTCATCCGCCACTGCCGTCACCAGCTCATGCAGCGCCTCGGCGATGCGCAGCCGCGCCGTTTCCCCGATGCTGTCCGAAGGCGGCGGGATGTTGGGAAAGCGGCGCCGGATCTCGGGAACGGCCTGGGCCAGGTCGGCCAGCGATTCGGGCGAAGCCGCCGTCGCGCCGGGACGCTCCAGGAGACTCCGCACCAGGCCGCCGATCGCGGCATAGGGAATCTCGCGCTCCATGTCGTAGCACTGGACTCGAGCGGAAGAGGCGCCCTCCAGGCCGGCCGCTGTGGTGAGGCGTTCGACCAGCGTGGTCTTCCCGATGCCGGACTCACCCAGCACGTGGGCATGGCCCTCTTCGCCGCGCTGCATCCGTTCCCACGCTTCATAGAGCAGCCGATGTTCGTGTCCCCGTCCGATGAACGGCCGGTCCTTCCACTGGTCGATCCGGACCGAGGCGATCGTGTGCTGCGCGCTACGCTCCCAGCCCCGTTTCCGGAGGCGAAGCGCCAGGCCTTCGAGCCGGCTGGATGGCACGGCACCCAGTTCTTCATGCAGTCGTTCGCGCCAGGCCTCGAAAATCTTCAGCGCGTTTACCCGGTCGCCGGCAAAGGCGCGCGCCTCCATCTTGGCGCGCACCGCCTCTTCGCTGAGTTCGTCAAGGGCGAGCATGCGGTCGGCAAGCTGCTCGATCTGCTGGCTGTCGCCGGTGCGCCGGCACCGATCCATGAGCAGCACCAGGCCATCGCGAATGCGCGGATGCCAGCGGGCCCGCTGCGTTTCGCGCCAGAGCATGAAGCCGGCGGCGTCCGGCACCTCGAACCCATCAAGAAAGGCGGCCACATCCAGCGGCGGCGTGACGTCGTCGCCCAGGATCTGGCCGCCATCCAGGCGGTTGAGGTCGACATCCAGCTGGGGAAAGCTCCAGCGCACGCCGTTGGCATTGGCGTCGAACACCTCCTGCCCGAACGCCGCCCGCAGCGACGTAAGCGCCGTCGCGACCGAGTGCCGAGCGTCTGATTCGGGGAGGTTGGACCAGAGCAGCTCCGCCAGCTTCTCCCGCTGGTGCCGCCGGTCCCCCTCCAGCACCAGGTAGATCAGCAACGCCATGTGCTTCCGCACCTTGATGCGGACCGCCTGCCCATCCGCCCGCGTCAACGCCGGCTCACCCAGGCACTTGAGCTGAAAACGCATGGTCATGGGCATCAATATGCGGCTGGCGGGTAAAATGGGAATAAACCGGACGCGGGACTCGAGACGCGAGTCACGGGTCCCGCGTCCCATGTCCCGAGTCCTTCCTTGGCCCGCCCATTGCCCTCCGAGCACACGACTGAATTCGTCGGCGCGACGCAGTTCCTTGCAGCCGCGCGCTAACGGCATGTATCACAGTGTCTTGCGACCGCGTCCCGCGTCCAGGCACCGAATGCGGCTGGCGGGTAAAATGGGAATAAACCGGACGCGGGACTCGAGACGCGAGTCACGGGTCCCGCGTCCCATGTCCCGAGTCCTTCCTTGGCCCGCCCATTGCCCTCCGAGCACACGACTGAATTCGTCGGCGCGACGCAGTT
>DAIMFY010000373.1:0-2535 GCA_036724295.1 Gemmatimonadales bacterium
CACGCTCTTCACCATCGCCAAGGACGTGAAGATCCAGGTCGAGTTCAACCCGTCGAGGGTCAAGGCCTATCGGCTCATCGGCTACGAGAATCGTCTGCTGGCCAAGGAAGATTTCAATGATGACACCAAGGACGCGGGCGAGCTCGGCGCGGGCCACAGCGTGACCGCGCTCTACGAAGTGGTGCCGGTGGATTCGGATGAAGACTTTGCGCTGATTGCCACCGACTCCCTGCGCTACCAGCGGCCCAGCTTCCCGGTGGATGGGCACCAGAGCGAGTGGCTCACGGTGAAGCTGCGTTACAAGCCGCCCACGTCGGATAACAGCCGCCTGCTGTCGCTCCGCCTCACCAACAACCAGGTGCATCGCCAGCCCGACGGCGACTTTGCCTTCGCCGCGGCGGTGGCCGAGTTCGGCATGCTGCTGCGCGATTCCGAATTCAAGGGCGATGCCAGCTGGGGCAATGTCCGGGAACTGGCTCGGCGCGGCATGGGTGAGGATGTGGATGGATTGCGGGCGGAGTTTCTGTCGCTGGCGGGACGGGCTGCGGGAATGGCAGATCGGGAAACAGCGTTCAGGGATCGGTGATCCCGGAATCTGCCGCAGAGGCGCAGAGGTCGCAGAGGCTCGCGCACCAGGAGGGGCAAAGGCTAGCCTTTGCCCCTCCTGGTGCGATTTCATTCATGCCGTATCGCATCAATCGGCGACAACCGCGCCGCCCGCAATGCCGGATACGACCCGAACACCAGCCCTGTCACCACCGACACCAGCGCCGCGATGACGAGCGTGCTGACGCTCACGCCGGCGTAGATCACCGCGCTGGCGTATCGGCGCATGAGCGCTGTCACCAGGAAGGCACCACCCATGCCCAGCGCCGCGCCGATGACGCTGCCCACCGCCGAGATGGCGACCGATTCCGACAGAAACTGGGACAGCACGTCACGATTCCGCGCGCCGGCTGCCTTCCGGATGCCGATCTCCCGGGTGCGCTCGGTGACCGACGCCAGCAGCACGTTCATGATCCCGATCCCGCCCACCAGCAGGGCAATTCCGGCAAAGGCGCCCATCGCGAGCTTGAAGATGATGATCCCCTGCTGCACCTGCGCCAGCCGGCCGCCCTGGTGCGCCCGCACCTCGGCGCCGCCGCCACGCTCGGCGACCCAGCGACGAGTAGCTTCACGGGCTGAATCAACAACTTCGACGCTCGCGGTCCGGATGATAAAGCGCGGCGCGCGGACTTCGGTGGTTTTCGCCAGCGCCACATCCCGCACCGTGAACGGCACCATGGCTGCGAGCAGCCGAGTGGTGGGACCTTCCATCGCCTCCGTCACGCCGACCACCGTGAAGGCGGTTCCTTCCAGGTTCAGTGAACGGCCGACTGCACCCGCCGCCGCATCCGGCGACAGCAGCCGCGCGAGCTTATGTGAGACAACCGCCACGCGCGCCGAGTCTCTCAGGTCCGCGTCCCGCAGGCCGCGTCCCGCGTCTATCGAGGCCGCGCCGGGAAGCTCACCACCAGCCGACGCCGCCACCACCATCGCCGCTCGCGCTGAATCCGACCCCGGAAGGCCGAGCCGGCTGGCGCCGTTCACCATGATGGTGGCGCTCGCTGAACTGCCGAGTACTCGCTGCAGCGCGTCGAGGTCCGCCAGCTCGTAGCGGGCAAAATCGGTCCTCGGCACCGTGATGCCGTCCACGAGGTCCGCCGTCGTCGGCTGGACCAGAATGGTCTGCAGGTCGGTGGTGCGGTCGATCTGGCTCCGCGCGTAGCGCTCCAGTCCGTCGCCAATGGACAGCACCGCCACCAGCGACGCCATGCCCATGACGATGCCCAGCGTGGAGAGCAGGGTCCTGAGCGGACTGGTGCGGAGACTGTCGAGCGCGACGGGGAGGGAAGAACGGATGGTTGGCATGGCGGGCTCTTACGGCTCGAGTGAAGGGCGGGTTTCGGCGGCTCGGCGGCGGCGAAGGTAGTCCACGCGCTGTCATTGCGAGGCCGCATCGCGGCCGAAGCAACCTTGCAGCCCGACATCGGAGTCCCCCGGCGAAGCTTTTTCACCGCAGAGACGCGGAGGACGCAGAGGTGCGCAGAGCGTTTCTCGATCTGGAGGCGTCCCAATCTTCGAGTCGAGCATTAACAAAATATTTGTGGGCTTGCGGGGAGGGTCGAGGTGTCAGCTTTGCATGGAGCCCTCCGCGATTCTCTGCAGCCTCTGCGCCTCTGCGGTGAAAAAGCCAGGATTGGGAACGAGATCGCAGTCGGGCTGCAAGGTTGCTTCGCCCGCCGCAGGCGGGCTCGCAATGACAGCGCTCGGCGAGTCCTCGACCCCTCGACCTCTCGACCCCCTATCTTTCCATCATGTCAGAACCAACCCCCACCATCCGCGCCCTGCTGACGGGCCTGATCGACTACGCCGGGCTGTTCCCGCCTGCCGGGCTCGCCATGGTGCCGGCGGTGAAGAACTACGCCGAGTATCGCAACGGCGACGACGCCTGGGCGCTGGGCCGCTTCATCGTGCCCTCGGCCCGGCTCGATG
>DAIMFY010000374.1:0-2534 GCA_036724295.1 Gemmatimonadales bacterium
CGCTGAGCGCCAGCGAACGCCGGGTCTGTTCCACCTGCAGCGCGGCGAAGCGCGCCTCCATCGCAATCTCGTCCAGCGTGGCCTCGCGTGAATTTTCCGCCTGCTGCAGCTGGGCCTCGGCGGCGGCCACCCGGTTGTGCCTGCTGCCCCATTGGATCAGGGGAATCTCCACCGACACACTCACGCTCCGCGCCTCGAGCAGGTTCTGGTACGCCGAGCTGAACTCGGGGGCCGTGGCGTTGTAGCCTATGGCCGCCTGCACCGTAGCCCCGAATCCATTCTCGAGCTTGGCCTCCGTCACCCGCCGTTTCGCCACCAGCTCCTGCAGTGCCGTGTTGCTCACATCCGAGACGTTGCGCAGCGCCTGGGCCGCAGCCACCGCCGAATCGGCAACGTATGCCGGCGCCTCGCCGGGCACCGCCAGCGTGATCGGCGTGCCGGGCGCCAGGTTGAGCGCCAGCCGCAGCGCCGCTTCCGCCCGCTCGTAGTCGAGGCGCGCGCCGTCGAGCGAGGTGCGCGAGCGCAGCAGCGCCAGCTCGCTCTGCAGCAGGTCGTTCTCGCCGATCTTGCCGACCTCGTAGCGCCCCTTGTTCAGGGTGTACAGCGTATCGTTGATGGCAACATTGGCCTGGGCGTTCTGCAGTCCCATCTGCGCCGTGTATACATCGAAGAACAGGTTGGTGACCCGGAGCGCCACGTCCTCCCGCGCCTCGAGATACTGGCGCTCGGCCAGCTCGCTGCGGACCGGCTGCTCCTTCCGGTCGAGCGCAAAGGTGTTGGGCCGGAAGATGTCCTGCCGTATCCCCAGTGACACCGGGGTGGAGGACCAGCTCCGCAGCGACTGGTCGCCGCTCAGCTGGAGCCGTTGCAGTGAACTGGTGACGAAGACATCGCCGCCGGTGGGCAGCCGCTGGGAAAGCGTGGCGCTCAGCTCCGACTGGGTCTGATTCTGGGAACGGAACAGCGTGGAACCGTCCGGCTGCAGCACCGGCACGATCGCGTGGTTGTACCGCGGCAGTGTGCCGGCCAGCGAAAGCTGGGGCATGTACTGCGCCCAGAACGCGTTGTCGGTGTACCGCGCTGCGTCGAGCGAGGCGCGGGCGCCGCGAGCCGTGTGCCCCTGCTCCTGCGCCAGCTCGATGGCGCGCTGGAGACTCATCGGCTCCTGGGCGGCGAGTGGCACCAGCGGTGCCGACAGCAGTCCAGCCAGCGCCAGTACATACCGAACACGCATGCGCATCACTCGTACCGGAGACATTCGACGGGATCCTGGCGCGCCGCGCGGTAGGCCGGTACGATGCCGAAGCCGACACCGACCGCGAACGAGACGCCGAACGCCACGAAGATGGAGATGAGGGAAACCAGGGTCTTGATGCCGGCAAAGTGCTGGATGACCGAGCTCAGGATCATGCCGAGCACGATCCCGGCGACACCGCCCGCCACACTGATCATCACCGCCTCGCTCAGGAACTGCATCAGCACGTCCCGCTGGGTGGCGCCGAGCGCCCGGCGCACCCCGATCTCGCGGATGCGCTCCAGCACCGAGGCCAGCATGATGTTCATGATGCCGATGCCGCCCACCAGCAGCGAGATGGACGCGATGGCGCCGAGGACGACATTGAAGATGGTCTTGGCGCGCTGCTGCTGGCGGAGCAGCAGCTCCGGCACCTCGATCTCGAAGTCCACCACGCCGTTGTGCCGGCGCTCCAGCATCCGCCGGAGCACGTCGGTGACGCCGGCCATGTGACTGGCGTCGGCGACCCGCACGATGATGCGGTCGAGCTGGTTGCGGTTGGTGCGCTCGGCGCGCTGCTCCTCGGTCTCGTTGTTCTCGTCGCTGCCGCCGCCGATCACCATCCCCTCGCGCGAGGCCGCCTCGATCTCCTGCCCGGTGACACGCGCTCGATCCCGGAAGCGCAGCAGCATGGTACGCGCCGGGATGTACACGTCCATGTTCGCGTCACGGACGCCGAGCTTGGCCTCGGCCTCCGTGGTCACATGGCGATCGGTCAGCACGCCCACCACCGTGAGCCAGATGTCGCCCACCTTGATGGGCCGGCCGATCGCCTCTTCAGTGGTGAAGAAGCGGGTCCGGATGCCATCGCCGATGATGGCCACCGGCTCGCCCGCGGCGAGCTGGTCGTGGGTGAACCACGACCCGCGTTCCAGCTGGAGGTTGGTAAGCCCGAAGTAGGTGGAATCCACCCCTACCGCCTTGGCGCTGCGGCGGCGTCCCTCGCGGGTGACTTCCGAATTGAAGACGATCTCCGCGCTCACCGCGTCCACCAGCGGGATGGTGCGCGCGATCGCCTCGGCATCCGCGTAGGTCAGCCCGGGAGAAAACTTCTTGACCTGTTTTTCCTTTTCATTGTCCTGGGCGGCACCTTCCGACTGCTGGACCAGGGGCGTCACCATGATGTTATTGGCGCCGAGCAGGACCATCTGCTGGAGAATCTCCTGCTCGGCGCCCTTGCCGATCGCCAGCATGGTGATGACCGAGGCCACCCCGAACAGGATGCCGAGCGACGTGAGCG
>DAIMFY010000375.1:0-2534 GCA_036724295.1 Gemmatimonadales bacterium
TGCTGGAACGCGAAACGCTGGACGCCCCGGAGGCGCTGGCCATATTCGAGGCGCACGGGGTAGGAACCAGGGTTTAGGGATCAGGGGCCAGGGTGGAGAGACAAGCCTCAGCCCTTTCGCCCTAGTCCCTAGCCCCTGCCGTTACCCGTACCACCGTCCCACGCCCCGGTTCGCTCTCCACCGCAACCGATCCGCCCCAGCTTTCCACCAGCCGCCGGACGATCGCGAGGCCCAGCCCCGAACCGCTAGTGTTGGTCGAGAAGCGCGGCTCGAAAATGCGTGCCGCCGTCTCGGCCGGAATGCCGGCACCGTCGTCCTCCACCGCAAAGCCAGTCCCCGCAACCCGAACCTCGATCGTGCGGGCCCCGGCCTCGCGCGCATTCTCCAGCAGGTTGACCAGCACTTCCCGCACTTCGTCCCGGCGCGCACCACCCCAGGCGGGGTCGCTGGCGCTGAGCCGCACCTGGACGCCATCGGCCGTGAGACGGTAGAGTTGCACTACGTCAGCAGCGATGGCCGCGAGGTCCACTCGCTCCACCGGCAAGGTGTCGCCCGCCGGCGCCGCAAAGCGGCTGAAGGCCCGTGCGATGGTGTCGAGCCGGTCGATCTCCGAGAGGATGCGCTCCGCGGTTTCGTTCAGCGTCTGGTCAAAGTCCGCCCGGCGATCGGCGTACACGCGCCGCAGATGCTGGATGCCCAGCCGCATGGGTGTCAGCGGGTTCTTGATCTCGTGCGCCACCTGCCGCGCCATTTCACCCCACGCCAGCACCCGCTCGGCACGGGACAACTCGGTCACGTCATTGAGCGCGACAACCACGCCGTTGACCTCGCTGCCGAGGGGAGCCATCTCGACCGCCAGGCGATGCTCACCGACCGTGAATTCGCGTGCCTCACCCCCGGGCAAGGGGAACCGAACATATTGCTCGATCTCGAATCGTACCGCTTCCCAGTCGCCCTCGAAGGCCTCGGCCAGTGGGGTGCCCTCCCCAAGCCCGGAATGGGTGAGTGCACGTGCACGCGCGTTGGCGATCATGACCCGCCCCGATCCATCGAACGCTACCACGCCTGTGCTGACCGTTGCCAGCACGGCGGCAGTACGCCGGCGTGCTTCCTCCAGCGCGGCCTGGCTCGCGTGCACGTCCGACGCCATCCGTTGAAACGCGCCGAAGACCGGTTCGAACTCGACGGGCGGGCTCACCTCCGGGAGCGTCGTGCGCTTTCCCTGCCCCAGCGCGAGCGCCGAGCGTCGCAAGTCAGCGACCGGCCGTGTAAGCGCCCGGGCAACCACGCCGGCCCCGCTGACCGCAGCCGCGATACCGAGCGACATGCCCAGCAGGAGAATCAGCGCCAGCTCACGCTGCTGTCGCCCCGGATCAACGTCGCCGCCAGCCTGTGGTGTGACCAGCACACCCACGCCGCTGGGTGGCCCGAACTCGATGACGCGGTATCCGACCCGCTCGGCGAGCGAGGGAATCAGGCCGGCCTGCGCTACCTCGAGTTCGCCCCGCATGGCCATGGCGCGGAAAGCATCAGGATCCATGAGCGGGCCAATGACACCCAGGTCACGGAGGATCGGCGCGCTGGTGGCCACCAGCAATCCGCCACGATAGAGCGCGAGATCGGCGTCCACCCGCTCGCTCAGCCCTCGCAAGGAGGCGTCGAGCGGAGCGCCCGGCGTCCGCAGGATCGAGCCGGCTCCCTGCGCCGCATCGCGCAGCGTCTGGCGAATGAGCAGGTCCCGGCCGCGCTCGGCCTCACTCGCGAAGTGGGAAAAGGCCCAGACCGAGAAGGCAACGGTTGGAAGCACAAAGAAGAGCGCGAGCGCAAGCGCGACTCGAAGCCGGAACGACCGGCCCAGCCGTCGCCAGCCCGGGGACGCGCCCCACGTCCCGCTCAGCGCCACGCCTGCACCCCAGATCAGCAGCAGCAGTACGACATCGAACACGGCGATCAGCGCGCCACGCACGACCGCAGGTGCCGCTCCCAGGAGGGGGACGGTCGCCTGGACTTCGCGTGGACCACCCGGCAGTGACACGGCGCGGCTCGCCTGCAGCGTCCAGCCCCGTCGGCGCCAGGTGAGTGGCGAGGTGCTCGCGCGCTCTGCCGGCGAGCCAAGGACCAGGCGGTAGCTGGTGGCGCGCTCCGCAGCCGGCACCAGGAGACGCCCGAGACGATCCGGCGCGATCAGCGCCGAGCGAGGTCCGATGGCCACCGTGACGGCCAGGTTCGGATCGCGACGCATGGCCAGCACCTGGTGAATGCCTGGCACGGCGGGGACCGCCTGCAGCTCCATCGCGCCGGTCGAGTCGGGCAGGCCGCGGGCAAGCGCGCCAAGCAGTGCGGGAGGAATGGCCAGCGAATCCAGCGGCAACTCGGCAAGCGGGAGACCGGCACTGTCCCAGAGAGCCAGCTGCACCGGGTATCCCTCCGCCCGCAAGGCCGATGACTGCCACAGTGTGTACAGCTCCGCCGCGCTGGACGGCGCGGGCGCCGCCATGATGCGGCGCGAGAACCGGTCGAGCAATGGCTGAACG
>DAIMFY010000376.1:0-2530 GCA_036724295.1 Gemmatimonadales bacterium
GGCGACGATATCACGAATGAAGTCGCTCGGGATGGCGGGTGCGGCGGGCGGTTCCAGGACGCCCATCTGCTCGCCATTCCGGGCTGCGGCCATCGAGCGCAGGGTGCGCCACCCCTCGGGCCGGCGGCTCACCGCGCCAACTCCTCATAAAGCGCAATCAACTGGCTCAGAACCACCTCTTCCGAAAATCGGTCCTCGGCTTCGCGCCGGCCCGCTTGGCCGAGGCGCTCGGCCAGAGGGGAATCGCCGCGCAGGCGCTCGAGCGCGGCCGCGAAGGCGGTGTCGTCATCGTCCGGCACCAGCAAGCCCGTCACACCATCGGTCACGGCGTCCCGCACGCCACCGACGTCGGTGGCAACCACCGGCCGGCCCGCGGCCATCGCTTCGACCACGGCGTTGGGAAACCCTTCGCTCCGCGACGTCAACGCCGACACATCGAAGAGCGCGTGCGGATTGGGCCGATTGGGCAGGGTGCCGGTGAAGGTGACACGTCCGCCCAGATCCCAGTCACGGGTGATCTGCTCCAGTGGTTCGCGCTCGGGCCCGTCTCCCACGATCACAATATGTATGGATGAGCCGGCCGCCGTGAGCTGTCGCACCGCACGCAGCAGGAGCTGGTGATTCTTTACCGCCGTGAGGCGGGCCATGATGCCCACCACCCAGCGTCCGTCCGGGATGCCCAGCGCCGCACGGCGTGCAAGCCGGCCCGCGGTGTCCAGGTCCCCGAACGCATCGGGCTCGAGGAAATTGGGAATGATGGCGAGGCGCCCGGCCCCGTATCCGTGCCGCGCCACCAGGTCTGCCCCGACTACAGCGCTATTGGTGAGCAGGCGGGTGGCGCGGCGCGAGAAGAAATCGTTGAGGCGGTCGAGCCGGGCCTGCGACGAGTCGGCGCCCCAGCGCCGGCTGGCGATCACGTTCCGGACACCCGCGACCCGGGCCCAGAAGCCGACGAAGATGTTGCTGTAAATGTCATGGCAATGCACCACGTCCGGCTTGCGGTGGCGCAGCCACGCGGCGAGGCGCATCCCCTGGCGCCAGGCCTGGGGCCCGTAGAGGTTGCGCAGCGGGAAGCCAGTGACGGGGACGCCGGCCGCATCATAACGTGCGCGGAGCGGGCCCTCGGCCTGCATGGCCGCGACCTCGAGCGAGACTCGCTGCCGGTCCAGTCGCTCGGCCGTGCGCACGGCATTAAGTTCGGTGCCGCCCACGCCGAAATTGTCGGTGGCAAAGATTATCTTGAGCGGCCTGGTTGACAGAAAGCGTTCCTTGGTGGATGCTCATGCGCGGGGGTGGGGCAGCAATGGTCATGCCCGCGCCCGGGTGCGGTGGCAAGATACAGCGGTCCACCGGGGGGTTCTGGCTGGAGCTGTTGTGGTGCCTCCGCATCAGATGGCGGGGGTCTGCGGCGGGACGCAGGCGCCAGTCCCCGAGTTGTTGGCGTAAGTTGTTGAAATACGGCGGCTTAGACTAACCGTTCAGCACTTCGGCACTGAGTACGCTTATTGCTCATCCGAAGGCTGGCTCATCACGAGGGGTAGTGAACTATCCAGGCCAATACCACGACCGCCCGGTCCATGGCCCTCGCGGGCTACCCGATTGCACTGCTCCTGATCCTGGTTCCGATGCTCGATACGGTTCCCAAGATGCTGCCGGCCAACTTTGGCAGCCCGGATTGGCGCTACGGTGCAGTTGGCCTCCTTTTCGGAAGCATCGTGACCCCGATCATCGGGCTCACGTTGGCTGGTGCCGCCGCGTTGATCGCCCGGCAATATCGCGGGCTGATGGTGGTTTCCCTGGTGTTCCTGCTGCTGGCGCTGGTGCTCGTGGTGGGCGGCGTCGCCTTTCTCGTTGACTTCGGCGGAATTTCGGCCAAGCTCAGCGAGCGCGTCACGCCGGCATTCCATGCGGCCACGGTCAAGACCGCCGTGATCGCCCTGCTGGCTGCCATCGCTTCCGTCTGGCTGGGCCTCGGCGGTCTCAGGGTGGCGCGCGAAGCACAGGTCGAAGGCAACGAAGACAGGTCGGCAGGTCTGGTCGTTGGTCACTGAAACCCACACGAGGAGCTCCACAATGAAGCTTGGCACGTTCCTGAGCCGAAGCGCCCTGGTCGCAGCCTCGCTCGCGATGTTTGCGGGCACGGCGCGCGCCGACGGCGTTCTCGGCCAGCCCCTGATCAAGCATGGGGACATCCAGGTCCGATTCGTGGGAAGCGATGCTTTCTACGATGACGATCTCTGGTTCATGATGAACGTCGGCGATTTTTCCACCGCCACGTTCCTGTTCAACAATCACACGTCGGTCGCCGGTGACGAAGTCGATCCGGATGATGCGTTCCTCAATGTGGGCGATGAAGCCATTTTCGGCCTCTGCGTCAACACTGCCGGCACGGACGACGGGCATGATGGCTGCGTCAGCAGCGATCATATCTACTACAGCGGCACCGCCGGTGCCCTGGGCGATGACGCCAACACTCCGCCGCACACCAAGGTCTGGACCCGTGCGGATTACGAGAGTGAGTTCGGCACGC
>DAIMFY010000377.1:0-2502 GCA_036724295.1 Gemmatimonadales bacterium
CGAGCGCGCGCTTCGCTCGCTCCTCCCGCTCCTTGCCGCTGACCCCGGCATACACGAGGGGTAATTCGACATTGTGCAGGGCCGAGGCGCGCGGCAGCAGGTTGAAGGTCTGGAAGACGAAGCCGATCTCCTTGTTCCGGATCCGGGCCAGTTCATCGTCGCCCAACTCGGAGACACGGTGGCCATTGAGCCAGTACTCGCCGGCGTTGGGACTGTCCAGGCAACCGATCATGTTCATGAGCGTGGACTTGCCCGAGCCCGACGGGCCCATGATGGCCACGAACTCGTTGCGCCGGATGGTGAGATCTACGCCCCGGAGTGCGCGCACCACCTCGCCCCCCATGTCATACTCGCGCTGCAGGTTCCGCACGACGATCACGGCATCCCGCGGCACATCGGACGGCAGGAGCGCCATGCGCTCCGCCGTATCCATCACTGCCATCATAGGCTCCGTCCGATCAGCGCTTCGATCTGCGCCTTGGCGCGGAGGTAGCCGAAGCGGGCATTCACCGCGTCGACCTCCGCCTGGTCGAGGGCTTCCTGCGAAGTGAGAATGTCCACGATGGTCGAGGCCCCAAGGCGATACCGCTCCTGCTGCACGCGCAGGTCCTCCTCGGCGGCCTTGACGCTGACCTGGGTGATCTCGATCTGGGTGCGCGCGGCCTCGAGATTGGCCAGCTGCGAAGTGAGGTTGGCCGAGACCTGCCGCGCTGCATCGGCCGCCTGGGCGTCAGCGGTCCGCGCCGAGTTCTCCGCGGTGTTGATGCTCTGCTCCCGCTGGAACCGGTTGAAGATGGGCCATGAGAGCGAGAGGCTCGCGCCCCGGCTGTCGTAGAAGCTGTAATCGCGCGAGCTGCTGCCGCTCAGGCCGACGTTGCCCGAGAGCGACAGCGTGGGCCAGTAGCCGGAACGCGCGCTGCGGATTTCGGCCTGGGCCGCGACCGCGCTTGCCTCGGCCGCCTGCACCTGCGGCGACCGCGCCTCCGCCTCGAGGCGCAGCGCGGCCGTGTCGAGGGGCTCGGCGATCACGTTGTAGAAGCTCGAGTCGTCGGCGGCCGCGACCCGCCCCGTCATCCCGACCAGCCGGGCCAGGCCCGCTTCTGCCGACGCCAGCTGCGCCTGGGCCTGGATCATCTGGAGCTGCGCGGTCCCGAGCGTCACTCGCGAGCGCAGCGAATCGGAGCGGGTCGCCGAACCGGCGTTCAGCTTGTTGATGGAAACCTTGAGCTGTTCCTCTGCCCGATTCACGCTGGCCTGGCGCACGCCGACCAGTTCGGCCGCGGCTCGCGCATCGAGGAACTGGTTGGTGGTTGCCAGCCGCTGCTGGTAGCGCGTGTTGACGAGCGACGCATCGGCGGCGGTCTCGCTGGCCCGCGCCGACTTGCTGTCGGCGCTGCGCTGGAAGCCATCGAATAGCGTGATGCTGGACCGAAGCGAACTGCTCACGCTGCCGCTGGAACTGCCGACCGCGAGGCCGGT
Source organism: Gemmatimonadales bacterium (assembly GCA_036724295.1). Classification (GTDB taxonomy): domain Bacteria; phylum Gemmatimonadota; class Gemmatimonadetes; order Gemmatimonadales; family GWC2-71-9; genus CAMLHP01. The sequence continues at coordinate 1,480 of DAIMFY010000377.1, forward strand.
GTTGGGGTCCACTCGCGACGGCACGCCGGAGTAGTTCTGGTTACCGCTCGCACTCAGGTCGAGGCTGGGCAGCCAGGCGCCCTTGGCGCTGCGCACCCGCGCCGCTGCATTGTCCACGGCGGCTTCGGCCTGGATCACGCCCGGCTGCGTCCGCAGCGAGAGCGCGATGGCCTCGTCCAGCGTGATGGAGGGCCGCGTGCTGTCGGCGGTCTGGGCGGCGAGCGGTGACGCTGCAGCCAGGAGGATCAGTGCCAGGATCTCAGTGCGCATTTCTGCCATTCGAGGTTGAGTCGTTCTTCCGGCCAAGGTCGGAGAAGATCTGTTGCTGTCCGGGGGTGAGCTGGGCTCGGATTTCCGAACGGATCTGCTTCCGCAAGGTTTCAAAGGGTGGTGCCACTGCCGCGCGCATCGAATCCATCGTGGGGCGATGTCGCTCCAGGATGCTGCGGACGCTGTCACGCTGGGCCGGCGTCAGGTCGAGCCGGTGGCTCAGGAATTCGAGGTAGCCGCCGGGACGATGCTCCGTGCGAGGCAGCACGTGAACACCGCTGCGCTCGGCGATGGCCACGCCGCCGACACCGACGACGAGGCCGGCCACGAAGACGGCAATCAGCAGCACGACGGCATTGCGCCGGGGCGTCGTCATCTCAGCGACCCTCCACCACGGCGGCAAGGAGGTTGTCGGCACTGGCGCCCTGCGCCGAGGAGACAAGCACGGATGGAACTCCCGCCGAGCCTACGGCATCGGCCAGGGAGGCTTCGCCGGCGGTGGCCGGCGCGAGGCGCAGCCACATGGCCAGCGCCAGTGCCACGATCGCGGCGGCCGCGAGCCCCGGCCGCAGCCAGGTGTTGAGCACATCCCAGCTCGACCGCCGCGGCTCGGCCGCGAGCAGCGCCATCGTGCGGTGCACGAAGTCATCGTACGCCGGCACCTGCAGGCCGGCGCGCAGCAGCTTCCCGAGCTCCTCGTCCGGCGCGTGATCAAATGGATTGCTCATTGCCCTACCTCCAGGAACGGCGCCA
>DAIMFY010000378.1:0-2498 GCA_036724295.1 Gemmatimonadales bacterium
CCGGGCCTCTAGTGTTGGGGATGGAATCCATGATTTTCGGCCCTCTCGCGGCCCCTCAGGGGCGCCGGGGGGCCGTCGTGCATCGAGTCGCCGCGGCATGAGCCGGGTTCGTCCGACCCCAGGACTCACGTTCGATGACGTCCTGCTCTTGCCCAGGCACTCAACCGTCCACCCCAGGGACGTGTCTGTCGTCACCCGCCTGACCCGCAAGATCCCGCTCAACATTCCGCTCATCTCTGCCGCCATGGACACCGTCACCGAAGCGGACATGGCCATCGCCATGGCGCGAGCCGGCGGCATTGGCGTCATCCACAAGAACATGTCGGTCGAGCGGCAGGCGGCCGAAGTGGACCGGGTGAAGCGCAGCGAGAGCGGGATGATCATGAACCCGATCACGCTCGGTCCGGAACGGCCGGTGCGGGAAGCGGCGGCGCTCATGCGCCGTTTTCGCATATCCGGCGTGCCCATCGTGGACGGGAGCGGCCGCCTCGTGGGCATCATTACCAATCGCGACCTCCAGTTCGAGCGGAACCTCGACCAGCCCATCAAGGAAGCGATGACGAAGGAGCGCCTTGTCACCGCGCCGGTAGGCACCAGCCTCGAGGACGCCGAGCGAATCCTTGCCAAGCATCGCATCGAGAAGCTGCCGGTGGTAGACCAGGACGGCGTGCTCAAGGGGCTGATCACGGTCAAGGACATCTTCAAGCGGCGTGACTTCCCCAATGCCAACAAGGACCAGCACGGCCGGCTGCGTGTCGCCGCTGCCGTGGGAGGCTCGCCGCGCGACAAGGCGCGGGCGGCGGCCCTGCTCGACGCCGGCGCGGATGTCATCGTCATCGATTCTGCCCATGGCCACAGCGAGGGCGTACTGCAGACGCTTTCTCTCCTGCGCGAGGCCTTTCCCGATGCCCAGCTCATTGCGGGCAACGTCGCCACCGAGGACGGTGCCCGCGAGCTGGTCCGCCGCGGCGCAGATGCGGTGAAGGTAGGCATCGGTCCGGGCAGCATCTGCACTACGCGTGTGGTCACCGGCGTGGGCGTGCCGCAGGTAACCGCTATCATGGACGCGCTTCGGGGTGCCGGCGACGTGCCGGTCATCGCCGACGGCGGCATCAAGTACTCGGGCGACGTCGTGAAGGCGCTGGCGTCTGGAGCGTCCTCAGCCATGATGGGATCCATGCTGGCCGGCACCGAGGAGAGCCCGGGCGAAAGCGTGCTCGCCGAGGGGCGCCGGTTCAAGATGATTCGCGGGATGGGCAGCCTCGCCGCCATGCAGGACGGCTCGGCTGACCGCTATTTCCAGGAAGGCGAGCTGGCGCCCGCCAAGATGGTGCCGGAAGGCATCGAGGGGCGGGTGCCGTACAAGGGTCCTGTCGGCGACGTGCTCTTCCAGATGGTGGGCGGGCTCCGGAGCGGCATGGGCTACTGTGGCGTGGGCGACATCGAGGCGCTGCGGCGCGACGTGGAGTTCCTGCAGATCACGTCGGCCGGTCTTCGCGAGTCGCACCCGCATGATGTGACCATTACCAGGGAAGCACCGAACTACAGCGCTTGAAGGTCATCGGTCGTCCGTCTTCGGTGGCGCGCAGCCTGACGACCAACAAGCCGACGCCTTGCTGTTGATGACTGAAGACCGACGACCGAAATCCTGACCACCATCCAACCCGCACCCACATGACCGACACCGCCAAGCCCCGCGAGCAGTGGGGTTCCCGTATCGGCCTGATTCTCGCCATGGCAGGGAATGCCGTGGGCCTGGGGAATTTCCTCCGATTCCCCAACCAGCTCACCCAGAATGGCGGCGGGACGTTCATGATCCCGTATTTCATCGCCTTCATCCTCGTGGGCATCCCGCTCATGTGGATCGAGTGGGGGGTGGGACGGCACGGTGGACAGTATGGCGAGGGCTCGGTGCCGGGGATGTTCGACCGGCTCTGGAAGAACCCTCTTGCCAAGTACCTTGGCGTCCTCGGGCTGTTCATGCCGCTCGTGGTGTTGATCTACTACTGCTACATCGAATCGTGGACGCTGGCGTGGACGCTGTTCTCGGTGACCGGTGCCACACGGGGTCTCGACCAGGCGGGGATGCGGCAGTTCCTGGCGTCCTACCAGGACCTGGGCAACCACAGCGTGCACGGGTTCCTGACGCCGTTCATCTTCTTCTTCATCACCATCGGCATCAACTTCTGGGTGGTGAGCAAGGGCCTCACGGCGGGTATCGAGCGGCTGGCCAAGATCGGCATGCCCATTCTCTTTGCCTTCGCTGCCATCCTGGTGATCCGGGTGCTCACACTTGATTCACACCCCGAGATCGTCAACGGCGTGGCGACCGGGCAGATGGTGGGACCATGGCAGGGCCTTGACTGGATGTACAGCCCCGACTGGTCGGCCCTGAACAAACCGAGCGTCTGGCTGGCCGCGGCGGGGCAGATCTTCTTCACTCTCTCGGTGGGGATGGGCTCGCTCCAGGCCTACGCGTCCTACCTCACCAAGAAGGA
>DAIMFY010000379.1:0-2480 GCA_036724295.1 Gemmatimonadales bacterium
CTTCAGCGAGAGCGAGTCCCCTGATTCCTTTCCGCCGGATCTCTGGCGCCCTCCTGAGCCTTAGTGTCGCCCTGCTTGGGGCGTGCTACGGCTTTGCGGGAGGCGGATTTCCGCCGGAAATCCACACCGTGGCGGTCCTGCCGTTCGACAATCGCACTCCCGAGCCGACGCTGACGCAGGAAGTGAATGCGGCGGTGCGCGATGCCGTCGAGGGGCGGCTGGGTCTGCGCGCTGCGGGTGAAGACCAGGCCGACGCCATCGTCCGGGGCAGCATCCAGCGGTATGAGCCGGACGTCCCGGTTGCATACAGCGGCAATGACGTCGGCAACTCGGTCAACGTGACGCGCCGGCTGGTGCAGCTGACCGTGAGCGTGGAGATTGTGGACCAGAAGCGGAACCGCACCCTGTGGCAGCGCTCGGGGTTGCTGGTGGAAGGCGACTACGAGCCTGGCAGCCAGACGGAGCAGCAGGCGCGTGACGAGGCGCTCGAGAAGCTCAAGGCGACCATCGTCGACGGGGCGCAGTCCCAGTGGTGACGCGCTCGCGCCGCGGGAGCAGCACGGTAGGATGCCTCCTCTCGCTGGCGCTCTTCGTGGCTGCGCTGTACTACGGCGTCAACATCGGCGAAGTGTACATCAAGTACTACCAGCTTCTCGACGAGATGCAGTCGCAGGCGCGTCTCGCTCCCAGCCTGCCGGACGCGGTGATCCGTCGCCGCATCCAGGACAAGGTCGACGAGCTGGGCTTGCCGGAGGAAGCCCAGGACGTGTCCGTCACGCGGACCGCCCGGCCACCCCGTATCGTTATCGAGGCTCGCTACTCGGAAACCCTGCACCTACCGCTCGTCACCCCGACCTTCCATCTGCATCCCCGCGCCGAAGAAGGCCTCTGACGGGGACAATTCCGACAGGGCATGAAAATGACCAGACCCGATCAACGCGCGCCTGACCAGTTGCGCCCGGTGGTACTCGAGCGCGGCGCCAATCCCTACGCCGAGGGCAGCTGTCTCATCCGGATGGGGGGGACGCTGGTGCATTGCACTGCGAGCGTGGAAGAGGGCGTGCCGCCGTTCCGCAAGAATACCGGCCTCGGCTGGGTTACCGCTGAATACGCCATGCTGCCTCGCGCGACGACCGAGCGCACTGCACGGGAGCGACACGGGCCTGGTGGCCGCACCCAGGAGATCCAGCGCCTGGTCGGGCGTTCCCTCCGGGCTGCGATGGGCACCATGGAATTCGGTGAGTACACCATCCGCATCGACTGTGACGTGCTGCAAGCCGACGGTGGCACCCGCACCGCAAGCATCACGGGCGGCTGCGTGGCACTGTCGGATGCGTGCCGCTGGCTCGCCGAACGCACCGGCAGTCCATCGCCGTTCGGCAAGCTGGTCGCTGCCGTCAGCGTCGGAATCATCGATGGCGAGCCCCGGCTGGACCTGATGTATCTCGAGGACAGGGATGCAGGCGTAGACGCCAACCTCGTCATGTTGGAGCCGGACCAGTTTGTTGAGGTGCAGGGCACCGGCGAGCATGGCACTTTCTCTCGTGCAGAGCTGGATCGGATTCTGGAGCTGGGCCAGTCCGGGATCCGCCAGCTCTTCGATGCGCAGCGGTCGATACTGCAGTCATGAAAGTGCTGGTGGCGACGCGAAATCCCGGCAAGCTCGCCGAAGCGCGGCAACTGCTCGCGCCAGCCGGCGTCGCGGTCCTGTCCCCGGACGAGGCCGGCGTCGGCTGGAGTTCGGCCGAGGAACTGCTGGAAACGGCGGAGACGTTCGAGGGAAACGCTCGCGCCAAGGCGGAATATTTTGCCAGGCGCGTGGGCCTGCCGACGGTCGCCGATGACTCGGGCCTCGAGGTCATTGCGCTGGGCGGGGCGCCCGGTGTTCGCTCCCGGCGATGGGCCGGCGCCACTGGCAGCGCCGGAGAAGTGGATGCGGCCAATAATCGGGAGCTGCTCCGGCGCCTTCTGGGTGCGCCCGACGTTCGCCGCCGTGCGCGATACCGATGCGTGCTGGCGCTGGTCGAGCCGGGGCAGGTAGTCCCGCGCATTTTCGAGGGCGCGTGTGCCGGAACGATCCTCACCGAACCGCGCGGGAGCGGCGGCTTTGGCTACGACCCGCTCTTCCTGAGCGATGACCTGGGCAAGACCTTTGGCGAGGCCAGCCCTGAGGAGAAGAACGCGGTGAGCCATCGCGGCCGGGCATTCGCGGAGCTGCTTGCGGCCGTGGTGGTGTGAAAATCGAAAGTAGGATAGATGGACAGACATGGACGCGGCCCGATGTCACCCTGAGCGCAGCGAAGGGTGACAAGACCATGTACCGACGACCGTTGACCCTCGATCACTTTCCACTGTCCGTCTATCCGACTGTCCGCCTAGCGCTGCGGCCGCCCGGCCGATTATCCTGTGGCGGTCTTGAGCACCGCGGGGTGTGGCGCAGTCCGGTAGCGCGCCTGCTTTGGGAGCAGGAGGTCCCGGGT
>DAIMFY010000380.1:0-2479 GCA_036724295.1 Gemmatimonadales bacterium
CCCATCCCGTCTACTCTTCCAATCCCCTCCTCCGCTCCCGCTCCTCCGTCGCCCGTCCCTCGGGCGATTCTGCTGTAGGGTGAACACCCTCGGCCCGTGCCCCGCGTCTCGCGACCAGCAGCAGCACCACGCCGAACACCAGCATCACCAGCCCCCACCAGAGGTTCACGTTGACGCCCAGGGAACGCTGGTAGAGCTCGGCATCACCGCGCGTGGAGAAACCGAATACCACGAGCAGCGCGCCCACGATGCTAAAGAGTCCGCCGAGGGGAATTCTGACGTCGAGGCCTGAGGGTTGGGTCATGGTGCGCACCTTACTGGTCGTCGGTCATCGGTCTTCGGTCGTCATTTGCAAGTATTCAACCTTCGGTTGTCGACCTTCCGACGACTGAAGACTGAAGACCGACGACTCGTCAGAAGAAAATCACATTCAGCACCACCGTCAGGAGCAGCACGCCGCCCCCCAGTACCGCGGGCCGCTGCCACCAGGCCAGCGTGCCATCCAGCACCCGTTCGGTCTCCGAGTATACCAGACCCCGCAGCTCTTCTGCCGGCCTGGGCCGAGTCATGAGACTCACCAGAATCGTCACCACGAAACACGTGGTCCACGCGGCGATCGCCGTCCAGAAGGTCTGCGCCAGCTCGCTCGGGTAGGTGGTGAGCGCACCGAGGTACCCGCCCTTCACACCGACGACGGCGCCAGCGGGCAGCGAGAGTCCGTGATGCACCGCCGCGGCGAGCGTGCCGGCGACGAGTCCCGTGAAGGCTCCATGCCCCGTGGTCCGTTTCCAGAACATCCCCAGCAGGAAGGTGGCGAAGAGCGGCGCGTTGACGAACGCGAACACCAGCTGGAGCACATCCATCACGTTGTTGAACGCCGCAGCCACATAGGCCGCCGCAATCGAGAGCGCGATCCCGAACACCGTGGCGAACCGGCCCATCCAGAGATAGTGGCGGTCGGTGCCGCCCTTGTGGATGTAGCTCTGGTAGATGTCGTAGGTCCACACCGTGTTGAATGCGGTGACGTTGCCGGCCATCCCGCTCATGAAGGAGGCCAGCAGCGCCGTGAGCCCCACGCCCAGCAGCCCCGCCGGGAAGTAGTGGACGAGCATCATCGGCGTCGCCAAGTCAAAATCGAGCACCTGCTGTCCGGCGGCGTTGAGCAGCGGCTGGCCGGTCAGGGCGTCGAGCTTGGGTGGGATGAGGCCATGGCCACCAGCCGTGGCAGCAAGCGCCAGCATGCCGGGCACAATGACGAGGAAGGGAAAGAGCATCTTGGGCAGCGCCGCAATCAGCGGCGTACGCCTGGCGGCGGGGAGCGAATCTGCCGCCATGGCGCGCTGCACCACCAGGAAGTCGGTGCACCAGTAGCCGAACGACAGCACGAACCCGAGCCCCATCACCAGCCCGAACCATTCGACACCAATGGGGTTGTGGGCCGGCGCATCCATGAATTGCCATGCATGGGTGTAGGCGCCCGGGGCGAATCCCCGCGACACCGCCTCGGTCGCGAGCTTCGCCTTGAGCCCGCTCCAGCCGCCAACGTCGTGGAGCCCCAGCATCACCAGCGGCGCCAGCCCGAAGACAATGAGGAAAAACTGCAGCACCTCGTTGTAGATGGCGCTGGTGAGGCCGCCCAGGAAGGTGTAAGCGAGCACGATGCACGCGGCCACCAGCATGCTGGCGTTGAAGTTCCAGCCGAGGAGCAGATTGAACAGCTTGGCCATCACGTAGAGCGAGATGCCGGAGGAGAACACCGTCATCACCGCGAACGAGATGGCGTTGAGGCCGCGGGTCTTCTCGTCGAAGCGGAGCTTGAGATATTCGGGGACGCTGCGGGCGCGGGAGCCGTAGTAGAACGGCATCATGAAGAGTCCCACGAACACCATCGCCGGGATGGCGCCCACCCAGTAGAAGTGGCTCGTGGCGATCCCGTACTTGGCGCCCGACGCGCCCATCCCGATCACCTCCTGCGCGCCGAGGTTGGCGGAGAGGAAGGCCAGGCCCGCCACCCACGCCGGGATCGAGCGGCCCGAGAGGAAGAAGTCGGTGCTGGTGCGCATATAGCGGCGCAGCGCCCAGCCCACGCCCAGGACAAAGACGAAGTACACCAGCATGATGACGACGTCGATGGTGCTCAGGTGGGTGACGGGCATGGGGTAGGGGCCAGGGATTAGGGGTTTGGCTGCTGGCTGCTGGCTGCTGGTCGCCCCCAACGTGTCATTGCGAGGGTGCGCAGCGCCCGAAGCAATCGGGTCGCCTGCATCGGGATGCCAGGCCACCCGATTGCTTCGTCGGGCCGATCCGGCCCTCCTCGCAATGACGCGTCAAGTCCCGACCCTCGACTACTCACTTATCACGAACATCGCCGCCCCATGCCCCGGCACCGTCCCGCTCAGTGCGTCACCCAGTGGCTGGTCCAGATGGGTCCAGAGCTCGCGCGCGCGCCAGGCGCCGCGCGGGAGACGCAGCTGCTGGC
>DAIMFY010000381.1:0-2479 GCA_036724295.1 Gemmatimonadales bacterium
CCATCGCCGCGATCGCCGGCCTGGTGCTCGTGTTCGGGGCAGATGTCGGCGAGCCGGTGATATATTCCGCGGGTTCACCCGATCTGACTGCTCATTCAGGAGCTGCCCATGGCGTTCACACTTCCTCCTCTCCCTTATGACTATGCCGCACTCGAGCCGCACATAGATGAACAGACGATGCGGATTCACCACGACAAGCATCACGCCGGTTACGTCAACAACCTGAATGCAGCGCTCGAGGGCAATGCCGAGCTCCAGAAGCTGGGCATCGAAGCGCTGCTCAAGGACATCAACGCCGTGCCAGAAAAGATCCGCACCGCGGTGCGCAACAACGGCGGCGGCCATGCCAACCACACGCTGTACTGGGAAATCATGACCCCGGGCGGGCCATCCGAGCCGTCGGGCGCGCTGGCCGACGGGATCAAGAAGGCGTTCGGCGGGCTCGCCGAATTCAAGGAGCAGTTCGCCAAGGCGGCCACGACGCGCTTCGGCAGCGGCTGGGCCTGGCTGGTGGCCAGCGGCAACGGTTCGCTCGCGATCGAGAGTACCGCGAACCAGGATTCACCGTTGATGGAAGGGAAGAAGCCCATCATCGGCATCGATGTGTGGGAGCACGCCTACTACCTCAAGTACCAGAACAAGCGCGCCGACTACATCACTGCGTGGTGGAGCGTCCTCAACTGGGCCGAGGCCGCCAAGCGTCTCTAGCTCATGCCCTCCTTACTGCGCCTGTGCCTGCCCGCCGTCGTGCTGATTGCCGCGTGCCAGATCGAGAAGCGGGTTCCGGCCGGGCCGGTGCAGGAAGAGGAAACGATCCGGGCCGTCGTCCTTCGCTACTATCATGGCGCGCTCGACCAGGATTCGGCGGCGGTGGCCAACGCCGTGTCGGATTCGGTGCAGGTTGCGATCGAGGGCGGCGGGATCTGGCGGCACGTCCAGGGGGCAACCGCCTGGGCGCATGCCGCAGCCCGTTCCCCGGCAGTTCATGTCGGCGAGCCATCGCGAATCGACATCCGCCAGGAAGATGACCTTGCGTCGGCGTGGGTCCAGGAGCGCGGCCCGACGGTCGCGCGCACCACGCACCTCCTGCTGCGGCGGCAGGCGGGTACCTGGGAAATCGGAAGCATCGCGACCGTGCCGGCCGCGCCCGGCCGCTGAGCGCCAGTCATGCCGATCCGATGACCGCCGGAACCACGCTCCTGGCGCGACTCGCCAGGGCGCTTGCCGGAACGACCGATCCCGCGCGAGGGGCGGCACAGGCGGCGGAGGCGCTCCAGGAGGGCATGGGTGCCGACCGCGTGACGGTCTGGCAGGTGGAGCGCACCAGTGGTGCGCTCGTTGTCATCGGCCAGGCTCCTGGCCAGGAAGGCGATCGGGCGCGCGTCGTTGACCCGGCCGTGCTTGGTCGGGACCCTGCCAGCGTCATCCGTCCGGTGGAGCGCCACGGTCACCTGCTCGGCGTCCTGCAGGTCACACCCGTGACTCGTGCGGACGCCGCGGTGCTCGATGCCGCCGTGCCGATGCTGGCCGTCCATCTTGGCGCCATCCGGACTGCCGAAGATTTTGCGCTCGAGGTCGCCGAACGGAATCGCGAGGTGGAGCAGGCCTGGCGCTTCGCGAACCTGGTGATCGACTCGCTGCCGGTCGGCCTCTACGTGGTGGACAGGGGGTATCGCATCCGGATCTGGAACCGGAAGCGCGAAATCGGGACGCAGGGCCTGCGCCGCGAGGCGGCGATGGGGCGAAGCGTTTTCGAGGTGCTGACCCGCCAGCCGAGAGATGTGCTGCGCGCCGAATTCGACCAGGTACTGGAGGACGGGGCCGTCCTTCGCAGCGAGCTGAATGTGGACACGCCCGAAGGCGTCCGCATCTATCGCCAGACCCGCCTGCCCATGCGCCTCGGTGGCGACCAGGTCAGCCACGTCGTGACGATCGGTGAAGACGTGACCGAGTGGCGCACGGCGGAAGCCCGGATTCTGCTGAACGAGAAGCTCGCGGCGGTGGGCCAGCTCGCCGCCGGCGTCATGCACGAGATCAACAATCCGCTCGCCACCATCGGCGCCTGCGCCGCCGCCATCGAGGGACGACTCTCGGACGCACACGTCGACGACCGGACCGTGGCCGACTACCTCGCCCTCATCACTCGTGAGGTGGAACGATGCACCAGCATCGTGGACGGCCTGCTGGATTTCAGCCGGCCGCGTGCCCACGCGAAGGCCCACGCCAGTCTCAACGAACTTGTCGAGCACACCCTGACGCTGCTCCAGCCCCAGAAGCGCTTCCGCGGCGTCAGCGTCGAGCGCGCTCTCGATCCCGGCCTCCCCGCCGTCATGGTCAATCGCGAGCAGATCGTCCAGGTGCTCGTGTCGCTCATGATGAACGCCGCGGACGCGATGGAGGGCGCGGGACGCCTGGCCGTCTCGACCGGGCGCACCGATGATGGCGGAGTCTTCGTGGCGGTGGCAGATTCAGGGCCCGG
>DAIMFY010000382.1:0-2466 GCA_036724295.1 Gemmatimonadales bacterium
AGTTCCCCCGAGAGCGACGCGGCGTCCGGCCAAGGTGGCCGGCGCCGCGTTTCGCATCCGTAGTTGGTTCCATCGAGCCCCATCCCGCCTATATTGCTCTCCAGATTGATCCACGGGCGTTGGACATTGTATCCACCGATTACACAGATCTCGCAGATTGATCATGTAGCTGGGCGTGCAGGGGATTTTCTCCCTCAACAGGCCAATCTGTGAAATCTGTGGATGGCAATCTTCGCGATCTGCGGATGCTTCTTCTTCCCTACGTGCGGACGTGTGCATGGCGCGACGTGTTCTCATCTCTGGCGGCGCCGGCTTCATCGGCTCCCACGTGGCTGAGGCGTTCCTGGCTGACGGCTGGGATATAACCGTTATCGACGATCTGTCACGCGGGCAGCGAAAAAATCTCCCTGCCGGGGTGACCTTCGTCGAGCTCGACGTGCGAAGCCCTGACGCGCGGCAGCTCGCGGCCACTGGCGGTTTCGACGTCGTGAACCTGCAGGCGGCGCAGATCGACGTCCGTCACTCGGTCGCCGATCCCGCGTTCGACGCCAGCGTCAACGTCCTGGGCCTGATCAACATGCTGGAGGGCGCGGCCGCGGGAGGTACCCGCCGCGTGGTCTTTGCCAGCAGCGGGGGCGTGCTGTACGGTGAGGCTGACGTGGTGCCGACCTCGGAGTCAGCGCCGCAGATGCCGCTTTCACCCTACGGCGTCAGCAAGCTGGCGGGTGAGCACTATCTCCGCTGCCTTGCCGGCTTGCGTGGGCTGGAGTGGGTGGCGCTCCGCTACGCCAACGTGTTCGGGCCTCGGCAGGATCCCAAGGGTGAAGCGGGTGTCGTGAGCATCTTCCTGGACCGGCTGCGCGGCGGCCAGTCGCTCACCGTCTTTGGTGACGGGAACCAGACCCGTGATTATGTCTTTGTGCGCGACGTGGCCCGGGCCAACTTCCTGGCAGCCACGGCAGCGCTCCCGGCTGGCGGTGGTCCCGCGGGAGCGGCCTTCAACGTTGGCACTGGCCGGGAACTCTCCGTGCTCGACCTCATTCGGATCATGGGCGAGACGCTCGATGCGCGGCCGGAGGTCCGGCACGAACCGATGCGCGCCGGCGAGCTGGCGCGCAGCGCGCTCGACGCGTCGCGCGCGCAACGGGTGCTTGGCTGGCGGCCGGTGCATTCCTTCGAAGATGGATTCCGTGAGCTCGTGGCCTGGTATGACGGGGAGATGAACGCATGATGTTGCTGCAGACCGGCGCGGTGCCGTCCACCGTTCTCGAACTGATCCAGGTCTCCAGCATGGAGACCAAGGTCGTGCTCGTCGTCATCGCGCTGTTCTCGCTGGCGTGCTGGTTCGTGATCGGCGTCAAGTGGTGGCAATATCGGCGGCTCAATCGCCAGGCCGAGCGGTTCTTCGCGGAGATGGAGCGGAGCACCCGGCTCGACGAGGCCTACCAGCACGTGATGCGGCAGCCCACCTCGCCCTACACCCGGCTCTTCAGCGAGGCGATCCAGTTCTACAACGAGCTGCGCCCTGGCGCGATGAAGGCGGAGCCCGGCGCGCGGCGCGACAGCCTCACGCTCACCCAGCTCGAGGCCTTGAAGATGGTCCTCGGAAAGGACGTCGCCACCGAGCGCGACCTCCTCGGCCATCATATCGCCTGGCTCGCGACGATCGGCTCGGTGGGCGTGCTGCTCGGCCTGCTGGGTACCGTGCTCGGCGTGATGGATGCCTTCGTCGGCATTGCCGCCAAGGGTTCGGGAAACATCGCCTCGGTGGCGCCGGGCGTGGCCGAGGCGCTCGTCACAACCGTGGCTGGACTGGCCACCTCGATCCCGGCCATCATCGCCTATAACTACTTCGTGAACAAGGTCCGGCTGTTCACCGGCGAACTGGAAGGTTTCGCGAATGAACTCATCGGGACCATGGCGCGCGAAGGGCTGATCTGACGTGGCGGTAAGCCTCGGGGGCGGGCTCGGAAGCCAGCGGGGCGATCTTCCGCTGAACGCCGATGTCAACGTCACCTCGCTGGTCGACGTGGCGTTCGTGCTGCTCATCATTTTCATGATCACGGCCCCGATCATGCAAGGCGGCGTGGACGTCGAATTGCCGCGCGCGGAAGCCCGTCCCCTGGATCCCAAGGAAGGCATGGTCGTCACCGTGGATCGGGGCGGGCGCATCTTCATTGATGAAACCGCGGTCAGCTACGACGACTTCCGGATCACCTTTCCCTCGATCGTGACCGCCAAGAAGCCCAATGGAGTGTTCTTGCGGGCGGACAGTCGTGTCCCGTACGGTGACGTGGTCCGGGTGCTTTCGGTCATACGGCTTTCCGGGGTGCAGAGCGTAGGCCTCGTGGCTGAGCAGGAGGAGCAGGGCAGGTGATGCGTCGCATGGGGACGGTCCGGTCCCGCGGGACCGGCGCCGGACTCTGCTGGACCGTCCTGGTGCACGGCGGGGCCGTGGCCCTGGCG
>DAIMFY010000383.1:0-2447 GCA_036724295.1 Gemmatimonadales bacterium
ATGCTGCCCACGTGCTGGGTCTCGCCGGTAATGGGGTTGTCACTGGAACTGGCGTAATACGTGATGAGCGATATGACTGCGATGATCGCTGCGATGATGAACCGGCCGCGACGCATGGGGAGCTCCTGGCGCCGGGGCGGCGCGTCGGGGATCAGGTGAGGCGGAAGCCTCCCACCGCGCTGGTGAGCTTCTCCGCCGCTTCCGCCAGGTGACCGGCGGACGAGGAAATCTCCTCCGTGGAAGCATTCAACTCCTCGGCCGCCGCCGCAATCTCCTGGGCTGCGGCGGCGTAGTCCTCGGTTCCGGCTGAAACCTCCCGCATCCGTCCCGCGATCCCTTCCACCAGCCCGCGCACCGTGTCCGCCGACGCGGAGATGCGCTGGGTCCACTGGTCGTTTTCCTCCGCCTCGTTGGCCACGGTAAGGAGGCCCTCGGCGGCCGCATGCGCCGTTTCCCGGGCCGCAAGCCCGCCTTCGCCCAGCCGCAGGAGCCGCTCGCGGGCACTCTCAACTCGCTGGAGCACAGCCTGCACCGTGTCGCTGGTGGAGCTCGCCGCCTGGGCCGCCTGGGCGGCCAGCTTCCGGACCTCCTCGGCCACGACGCTGAAGCCCTTGCCTTCCTCGCCAGCACGCGCCGCCTCGATCGAGGCATTGAGCGCCAGCATGTGGGTCTGCTTGGCGATGGCCTTGGTCTGGGTGACAAACTTCTCGATTTCCGCCGAGGCGGCGACGAGGGCTTCGGCCTCTGCGGCGCCGTGCTCGGCATCCTGCGAGAGGCGCACCAGGTCGGCCGTGCTCGCCTCCAGGCGCTGACGGTGGGAGCGGGCGGTTCGCGCCAGCGCGCCATTGCGCTCGGCCGCCTCCACCGCGCCGGTGGCGAGTTCGCGCGAGATGTCGAGGATCCGGCTGGCATCGTCCGCCGCGCTGCGCACGATGAGCGCCTGCTGGTTGGCGCGCTCGGTAAGGTCGCCGGTGGTGCTCGCCACCTCCTCGGTCGAAGCCGTCATCTCCTCGGTGGACGCCGCGATCTGCTGGGCCATGGCGGCCGCATCGGCCGAGGTCGCGTGGATGGTGCTGGTGAGGGTCCGGAGGGCGGAGACCATGTCACCAACGCTCCGGCCCAGGGCGGAATTGAGCAGCACAGGGTCGGCTTCGATCAGCTGGCCGGCGGTGAGGTCACCGTGAGCCACGCGGGCCGCGATCTGCTCCGCTGCCACCAGCGGCCGGAGCACGGTCCGGGTGGCCCAGGTGGTCACGATCAGCTCCAGCACCACGGCGACAGCCAGGAATGCCAGGGTGTACGGCGCGATGTCGCCCAGGGAGCTGGCGCCCAGCGCCTGCCACAGGATGACGCCCACGGCGACCGTCAGTAGCAGCACGATCAGGCCGCCGGCCGTGTGCACGGCGGGCGTGAGGCGTCGTGATTCGATGGTCATGCGTCTCCGCGGTCCGTCACGTCGAGGGAGGGGAACGTCCGGAAGCTAGGAGGCCGGGGCGGCGCGGGGCAAGCGGCGCATGGCACGAGGTCCCCGCCTCCGGTACATTACCGGCGAGCGCAGTACAGGATGACATTTTCCGCGGACCGCAGTCACTCGATGAGCCAGCCTCCCGAACCCGACAGCCACGCCTACCAGCCCGATGCCGTCGAAGCCAAGTGGCAGCGGCGCTGGGCTGAGCAGCACACCAACGAGCCCGACCTCGACCGCGCCGAGCGGCCGTTCTACAACCTCATGATGTTTCCCTATCCGTCGGCGGAAGGGCTGCATGTGGGCAACATGTTTGCCTTTACCGGCGCCGACGTCTACGGCCGCTTCAAGCGGCTCCAGGGGTACGACGTCTTCGAGCCCATCGGCTATGACGCCTTCGGCATTCACAGCGAGAATTTTGCGCTCAAGGTGGGTACCCATCCGGGAACCCTCATTCCGAAGAATATCGAAAATTTCCGCCGCCAGCTGAAGCGGATCGGCGGGATGTTCGACTGGCGGCACGAGCTGTCCACCACCGATCCCCGCTACTACAAGTGGACCCAGTGGCTCTTCCTCCAGCTGTTCAAGGCGGGGAAGGCGTACAAGAAGGCGGCCGCGGTCAACTGGTGCCCCAACGACAAGACGGTGCTCGCCAACGAGCAGGTCATCGCCGGGCGCTGTGAGCGGTGCGGCGCGCTGGTGGAGCAGCGCACGCTGGAGCAGTGGTTCTTCCGGATCAGTGACTACGCTGGAAAGCTCCTCGACAACCTCGACGACAAGTCGCAGATGGACTGGTCCGACACCACCACCACGGCACAGCGCAACTGGCTGGGGCGCTCCGATGGCGCGGAGATCGAGTTTGCGGTGGACCAGGAGCGGAGCATCCGGGTTTTCACCACCCGGCCCGACACCCTTTTCGGCGCCACCTTCATGGTGCTGGCGCCGGAGCATCCGCTGGTGCCCGGCATCACGACACCGAGCC
>DAIMFY010000384.1:0-2425 GCA_036724295.1 Gemmatimonadales bacterium
CACATGCGCGCGTCCCGGCTCAGGTAATCGATCTTGTCGAGGTCGAGACTGCCGCTGATCAGCCCCTGGAGCGGGCTCTCGCTCCGGCCCTGGATCAGCGAGCCGATGCGTCCGGCCAGGCCTTCCCCGCCGATGTTGCGAAGCACGTCGCCCAGCTCACCACGAGGCAGCAGCGATACGCCCTGTGCTTCGTGCGAGGGGAAACCGGCTTCCTCGAGTGCGTGGGAAAATGGATAGTGCCCGATGTCGTGCAGCAGCGCCGCCAGCCGGACCGCCACGCGTTCGTCGTCGGGCACGCTGTCCAGCTCGCCGCGGTCGGCGAGCGAGCCGAGCGCGCGGCAGGTCAGGTGATAGGCACCCAGCGCGTGTTCGAAGCGGGTGTGGGTGGCGCCTGGGTAGACCAGGAAGGCGTGGCCCAGCTGGCGGATATAACGAAGCCGCTGCACCGGCGGCGTGTCGAGCACGGCCAGGGCAGCGGCATCCAGACGGATGTTATCCCAGAGGGGATCGCGAATCACATCCGGGTCGGGACGGGTCATGTTATCGCGCCGGACGCCGGACGCCGAACGCCTGACGCCAAGCGCTCGGCGTCAGGCGTCGGGCGTTCGGCCCTACTCCCCCGGACCCGCAGCCCGCACCGCATCAGGCACGTCCTTGAACTGCTTGAAGTTGTCGCGGAACATGCCGGCCAGCTTCTTTGCCTGCGCGTCGTACGCGGCCCCGTCGCTCCAGGTGCTGCGAGGGTCGAGCACGGTGCTGGGCACATCGGGAACGGTGGTGGGGATCTCGACGCCGAAGACCGGATCCTTCTTGTAGCTCACGCTGTCGAGCGCGCCGGCCAGCGCCGCGCGCACCATGGCGCGGGTGTAGCTCAGCTTCATCCGGGTTCCGGTGCCGTAGGGCCCGCCGGTCCAGCCGGTGTTCACCAGCCAGACCCGCACGCTGTGCCGGGCGATCTTCTCGCCCAGCATCCTGGCATAGACACCCGGCGGGAGAGGCAGGAAGGGCGCTCCGAAACAGGCCGAAAACGTGGCGGTCGGCTCGGTCACGCCGCGCTCGGTGCCCGCCACCTTGGCGGTGTAGCCGGAGAGGAAATGGTACATCGCCTGCTCCGGCGTGAGCCGGGCAATCGGCGGCATGACGCCGTAGGCGTCCGCCGTCAGCAGGACGATGTTCTTCGGAATGCCTCCCTGGCCACCCGGCGCATGGTTGGCGATGAAATGAATGGGATAGCAGGCGCGGGTATTCTCGGTGAGCGCGTCCGAGTCGTAGTCGATGGCACGGGTCACCGGGTCGAGCGTGACGTTTTCCAGCACGGTGCCGAAGCGGCGGGTCGCGCTCCAGATCTCCGGTTCCGTCTCCGCCCGCAGCTTGATGACCTTGGCATAGCACCCGCCCTCATAGTTGAAGACGCCGCTGTCGCTCCACCCATGCTCATCATCGCCGATCAGCTGTCGCTCGGGATTGGCGGAGAGGGTGGTCTTGCCGGTGCCGGAGAGACCGAAGAAGACGGCCGTGTCGCCATCCTTGCCGATGTTGGCCGAGCAGTGCATGCCCAGGATGCCCTGCTTGGGCATCAGGTAGTTGAGGATGGTGAAGATGGACTTCTTCATCTCGCCGGCATAGCGGGTGCCGGCGATAATCACGAGCTGCTTGGCGAAGTTGATGGCGATGACCGTCGGCGTGCGGCACCCATGCTGGTCCGGGCTCGCCTGGAATTCGGGCGCATGCAGCACCGTGAACCTTGGCTCGAAGCCGGCCAGGTCGGCACGCTCGGGCCGGATGAACATGTTGCGGACGAAGAGCGCATGCCACGCGCTCGGCGTATAGAAGCGCACCGGCAGCCGGCTGGCCGGGTCGGCCCCGCCGTAGAGATCCTGCACGAAGAGCTCGGCGTCGCTGAGGTACGCCTTGACGTCCGCGTGCAGCCGATCAAAGTGATCTGGCGTCATCCGGGCGTTCTTGTCCCACCAGATGTCCGCGCTGGTCGAGGGCTCATCCACCAGGAACTTGTCCTTGGCGGAGCGGCCGGTGTGCGGCGCCGTCTCGGCGGTGAAGGCGCCACAGTCGCTCAGGCGGCCCTCATGACGGCGAAGCGCATGCTCCACCAGCTCCGGCTCGATCAGGTTGGCGTGGATGGTCTGGGCCGAGATGCCATGCCGTGCATGGGAACCGGCCTCGGGACGAACAGCGGTGCGCTCGGTGGACATAAGCTCCTTCACGGTCTTTGGCGGACGGAAGCGTGACGGGACTGGCGGCCACGCTCCAGCGCGTCCACCGCGGCAATCACGCTCATGTTGACGATGTCATCCACGCCGGAATCCCGTTCCAGGACGTGGATGGGGGCTGCCAGTCCCACCAGGATGGGACCGATCGCGTGGGCGCCCCCGAGACGGCCAAGCAGCTTGTAGCAGATGTTGGCCGC
>DAIMFY010000385.1:0-2421 GCA_036724295.1 Gemmatimonadales bacterium
TCGCGGCCGAAGGGTTCGTGATCGCGACGACCGAGACGTACAAGACCTTCTTCTTTCCCAGCAAGCCGCGCGGCAAGTTTGCCAACAAGCCGGTGGTCTTTCCCGAGTGGCTCAAGCTGCGCCAGTTCTTTGTCCCGCTCTACGTGGCCATCTGGCTCGGCGTGATCGCGGCCTATGTCGTGGCCCTCAGCCGGCACCAGCACGTCCTGCCCAGCATCGTCTTCCCGCAGGCGTGATCCAGGAGGCCGCCGAAGCCGGCAAGTTCAGCGCGTTCGTGGTGACCACGCTCTGGGTGCACGGGCCGTGGTCACCGCTGCTCCCCGCGGCGTACGAACCGGTGCTGATGCTCTTCGGCAAGCTCTATCCACCCTGGCTCATCGCCCTCACCGGCGCCACGCTCAGCTGCATCGTCGAGTGGATCAACTACCGGGTCTACGACTGGATCGCGGACCTCAAGCGGCTGGAACGGCTCAAGGAGAAGGCCACCAGCGGCAGGTTCGTGAATCTCTTCCGGAAGCAGCCGTTCCTGGTGGTGTGGATCTTTGCCTGGTCGCCGCTGCCCGACTGGGCGGCGCGGATCATGGGCGTGGTGGCGGGCTACTCGGTGTGGAAATACGTGCTGGCCTTCTGGCTGGGACGCCTGCCCAAGTTTCTGTTTCTTGCCTGGCTGGGCAAGCAGCTGCCGCTCACGGCGGTGCAGTTGACGGTGATCGCGGTGGGCGCAGTGGTGATCGGGTATGGGATAGGATGGTGGAAGGGGAGACGGGGCGGGAGGCTGGACACGGCCTCACGCGGCTAAAAGCCGCTGCTCGGCATGTGTCGCGCGGCTAAAAGCCGCTGCTCGGCATGTGTCGCCTGCGGCGACACAGCGCGGGAATGGTCCGGCGCGCAGTTCGATGGTGGCGCTCCCATGCCCGAACGACTGTACTGTCGAGTCGGTATCGAGTGTGGGGGCGCGAAGCCTGGATGACGTGCGCTCATATCTGAGGGCCCAGCCCGATCGTCATCCGGCAGACCGCATCCCCCATTGGACAGGCGATACGCCCGAGTTCGACCGCGAGGGCTAGCCCCTCACCATGTCGCCCGAAGGGCGACACATGCCGAGCAGCGGCTTTCAGCCGCGTGAGGCCGCGTGGGGTCCCGCCCATCCCGTCATCCCACCCGCCGCCTCGGCGTCACCACATTCGCAATCAATATCCCCGACACGATTGACACCGCGATCACCACCATCTTGAACGCCGTCTCGATCCCCGACAGCACCTCGCGATCCATCAGTGCGGCGAGGCTGCGGAAGCCCACGCTCCCGGGGACCAGCAGCAGGATGCCGGGCACCAGGTAGATCTGCGACGGGCGGTCGAGGTAGCGGGCGATGACGTTGCTGGCGACACCCACCGCGAACGCACCCACGAATGATCCCAGCTCGGGGCCGAAGATGATGGCGCCGAGCTGGCTGGCGTAGAAGGCGAGCACGCCCATCACGATGATCCAGGGCGCGTCCTTCGGTTCGGCCCGGAGCAGGATCACGAAGCCGAGCGGTGCGAGCAGCAGCACCACCGGAATGAGCCACGCCGGCGAGGCCACCGGCAGCAGGTTGGCGGAGGGGCCGAACAACTGCTCGGCGAGGGTATTGCCCAGCGCCACGCCAAACGCGATGCCGAGAAACGTCATGAACGCGGCACTCATTCTGGCGGTGCCGGAGGCGAGATGGCGGGTGGAGAGCTCGGTCATCGCCACGGTCAGCGTGAATCCCGGCACCAGCACGATCAGCCCGGCGAGGGTGGCGATGAACACGGAGTGGGGGAAAATGTGGCTGATGGCGCCGGCCAGGAACGCCGCGGCAAAGGAGGCGAGCGGCTCGAACACCCGGGCAATCGAGGCGTAGCGCACCGCGGTGAGCGAGAGCAGCCCGATCACCAGTCCGAGGATGGCGCCCACCAGGATCTCGCGCGGCCCGCCGCCGAGGAACCGGGTCACGGCGCCGCTGGTGAGCGCGAAGGCGCCCACCATGTGCCAGGGTCCGTACGTCGGCCGCGCCGCCGACACGAGGGCAATCTGGTCCGAGCCATCGCTGGGTGACATGGTGCCGTTGAGCACCGCCACCACAACCCGATCGATCTTGGCCAGCTTCCCGAGGTCGTGGTCGCCGGGCTCGACCCGGATCATGTAGGTGCGCTGGCGCTCGAGCGGGCCGAACGAGGCGAAGATCGAGGTGGGGGTGGAGAAGAACTGCGCCTCGATGCCGAGCTGGCGGGCGGCGAGCCCCAGTACGTCTTCCAGCCGCCCCGCCTCGTAGCCGTAGCCGTGCATCGCCCGGCCGACGGTGAGGATGAAATGGGCGGCGTCGGTGGGGAAGTACTCCGGGATGGATTGGGGCATGGTTCAAAGATGGGCGGGATGGGCAAGATGGGCGAGATGGGCGGG
>DAIMFY010000386.1:0-2406 GCA_036724295.1 Gemmatimonadales bacterium
GACATGTTCGAGTGGGCCGCCGAGCACGCGCCGCTCTGGAATACCATCTCCATCTCCGGCTACCACATCCGCGAAGCCGGCTCGACCGCCGCCCAGGAGCTGGCCTTCACCCTGGCCAACGGCTTCTGCTACGTGGAGCACGGCGTGGCTCGCGGCCTCGACGTGGACATGTTTGCGCCGCGGCTGTCGTTCTTCTGGGACGTCCACAACGAATTCTTCGAGGAAATTGCCAAGATGCGGGCCGCCCGCCGCATCTGGGCCCGCCACCTCCGCGACCGGTTTGGCGCCAAGGATCCGCGTTCCTGGAAGATGCGCTTTCACTGCCAGACCGCCGGCGTGTCGTTGCAGGCCCAGCAGCCGCGGAACAACATCGTGCGCGTGGCCTACCAGGCCATGGCGGCGGCGCTGGGTGGCACCCAGTCGCTCCACACCAATGCTTTTGACGAGACGCTCGCCCTGCCCACCGAAGACTCGGTGCGGATCGCCCTGCGCACCCAGCAGATCCTGGCGTATGAAACCGGTGTCGCGAGCGTCGCCGACCCGCTGGGCGGCTCCTACTACGTGGAGGCGCTCACCGACCGGTTGGAGCAGGAGGCCGAGGCGCTGTTCGCGGAAATCGAGGCGCAGGGCGGCGTGGTCAAGGCCATTGACGCCGGGTGGTTCCAGCGCCAGATCGCCGCGTCCTCAATGCGCTACGTGAACGAAGTCGAGATCGGCCGGCGGGTCGTTGTGGGCGTCAACGACTTTGTGGAGACGGACGAGCAGCCGGTGGACATTCTCCGCATCGGGCAGGCCGCCGAGGAGCGGCAGCGCGAGCGGCTGGCCCAGCTGCGGGCAACGCGTGACTCGGCCGCCGCCGATGCCGCGCTCGATGCCCTGGCCCAGGCGGCGCGCGAGGACCGCAACATCATTCCCGCCATGCTCGACTGCGCCCGTGCCTGGTGCACCCTCTATGAAATCCGGCATACGCTGGAGCAGATATATGGGAGTTATCGTGAACCCGTCTTCTTCTGATGTTGTCGCGGCCCGGCGTCCTGCCGGCACCCGGCGGCCGGTTACCAATAGTCCCATCGAGTTGCAGCTTGGCCGCCTCGCGTCCCTCAAGCCGGGACGGCATCGGGTCGTCACCTGCTACCTCAAGATCGAGCCGCGCGACCGGGCGCGGGGCAAGTACGCCATCAAGCTCAAGAATCGCGTCCGCGCCGTGGAGGAACAGCTCCCCCGACTTGGCCTCGACCGGAAGACAATGGATGAAGTGAAGCGGGACCTTGGGCGTGTGGTGGAGCAGTTCCGGACGCCCGAGACCTTGCCTCCCTCGCACGGTGTTGCGGTCTTCGCGTCGGAGCCGGTGGACCTGTTCGAGGTGGTGCCGCTGCCGGCGGTCTATCGCTCGCGGCTCGCGGTCGATGCATCGCCGCTGGTGCGCGAACTGGCCTCGGTCGAGGACGAAATCGGCCGGATCCTCGCCGTGATCCTCGACCGTTCCAGCGCGCGCTTTTTCGAGATTGGCGCCTTTGAGGCGCGGGAACTCACCTCCATTACGTCGCCCGCCAGCGCGCGAGGGCGCTATCACGCCGGCGGCAAGGACAGCAACTGGAGCGAGCATACCTACAACAACCGCATCCGCGAACAGAAGCAGCGGCACTACGAGCTGGTGGCGCGCCGGCTGTTCGAGCTCGACCGGAAGCAGCCGGCCCACGCCATCGTGGTGGGCGCTGTCGGCACCGAAGCCACCGCGCTGGAACCGTTCCTGCACGCCTACCTGGTTGAGCGCGTCATCGGTACCGTGAAGCTCAACCCGCGGAATGTCTCACCTCCGCAGGTGCATGAAGCCGTGCTCGGCGTCCGTGAGGAATATGAGCGCGCCACCGAGCGGCAGATCGCGGAGGACGTTGCCAACGCGCTGGGCGGCGGCTGGGCCGTCAATGGGGTCGCCGAGACCCTGGCCGCCATGTCACGGGGGCAGGTGCGCTCGCTGCTGGTGAACGCCGATGCGGCCCTGCCCGGCTTCCGCGCGGCGGACACTGGTCGCCTCGCGCTCTCGGAAAAGGAGCTGCAGGGTGAAGGCGCAGCACTGCCAGTGATCGACGTGATCGATGATGCCATTGAAGATGCCCTCCGCCAGTCGGTGGAGCTGAACGTGGTATTCGAGCCCGAGGCGCGCGGCCGGGTCGATGGGCTGGCCGGACTGCTGCGCTTCCGATGACACTGACCCGGACCGCTTCGACATGATGACCCAGGCAGTACCCCGCCATCTCAGCCGGCCCGTTCGCGTGCTCGTGGCCAAGCCCGGACTCGACGGCCATGACCGCGGCGCCAAGGTGGTCGCCGCTGCCCTCCGTGACGCCGGGATGGAAGTGATCTACACCGGCCTGCACCAGACCCCCGAGATGATCGCGCGGGCGG
>DAIMFY010000387.1:0-2392 GCA_036724295.1 Gemmatimonadales bacterium
CCGCGTAGATGCCGGCGAGAATGCCACCCTTGTCGCCGAGCCAGAGCTGGCCGCCGATGTCGGCAAAGGGCCAGTCGGCGTCGTCCGGGTAGCCCGCGGGACGCGGCGGGCGCAGGTCGCCATCGCGCCAGACCACCTTGATGGGCCCACGATTCCCCTTGGCGCCGAACTGATACTCGATCCGCTCCGACTTGGGCGCGCTCTCGCTGTAGAGCGTTGTCGATTCCGGGATGATGCGGTCGGGAAAACCGAGATCCAGGATCCAGAACGCCGCGTCCATGCCGTGGCACGCCATGTCGCCCAGGGCGCCGGTCCCGAAATCCCACCAGCCGCGCCACTTGAACGGCATGTAGGCAGGGTTGTAGGGCCGGTCGGGTCGGGGGCCAAGCCAGAGATTCCAGTCAAGCGTAGACGGCGGCGCGTGAAGCTCGGTCGGGCGGTCGAGCCCTTGCGGCCAGATGGGTCGGTTGGTCCAATAGTGGACCTCCCGGACCGTACCGATGAGACCGGCCTCCACCATCTCGCGCAGGACCCGCATGCCGTCGCCAGCGTGGCCCTGGTTTCCCATCTGGGTGGGAAGCTTGCGCTTCCGTGCTTCTTCGCCCAGCGTGCGCACCTCGTAGAGGGTGCGGGCCAACGGCTTCTGAGTATACGTGGGCTTGTTGGCCTGAAGTGAGAGCATCGAGGCCGGCGCGTGGCTGTGATCCGGCGTCGAGACGGTCACCAGGTCAATATTGGCCGCCTCCTTGTCGAACAGCTCGCGATAATCCTTGAAGCGCCTGGCCTTTGGGAACGTGCGAAACGCGTCTTCTCCGGCCTTCCAGTCCACGTCGCAGAGGGCGTAGATGTTCTCGCCGCTCATCCCGTCCACGTCATTCCGTCCCATCCCGCCCACGCCGATGCATGCCACGTTGAGCTTGTCGCTCGGCGCGATGAAACCGGGGCCTCCAAGCACGTGGCGCGGGACGATGGTGAAGGCGCCGGCGGCAGCGGCCGAGGTGCCGACGAAATCACGACGTGAAACGGGAGTACGGGGCATAATGGGAGCTCCTTTGTGGGGCACGGGACGTGGGAGGCAGGGTGCGGGACGCGGGCCACGCGTCATTGCGAGGAGGCGCAGCCGACGAAGCAATCGGGTAGCCTGGATCGGCATGTCTGCGACCCGATTGCTTCGGGCCTTCGGCCCTCGCAATGACACACCGGATCAGGTCGCCACCCTGTCCGGCTGTCCGCCCGTCCGCCTGTCCGACTTGAATGCGATCGCAAACAGCACAAACACCACCGCCGCGCCAATCGCCGGCACGATCCAGATCGCGTGCCAGTCGTGGGTCACCGCGGTGCAGCCCTCGAGCGCACCGCCGCCCTGGCAGCTGGCATAGCGGTCCACCACGGCGCCGCTCACGAACGCGCCGATGAAATAGCCCACGCCGTTCGTGACGAAGTTGATGAAGCCCTGCGCTGCGGCGCGGATCTTCGGTCCTGCCTTCTCGTCGGTGTAGATCTGGCCGCTCACGAAGAAGAAATCGTAGCAGATGCCGTGGAGCAGGATGCCGATGTAGATCAGCGGCATCACCGGCCCGCTGGCGCCGTAGCCGAAGGCCAGATACCGGAGCGCCCACGCGGCCATGCCGGCCAGCATGATCACCTTGATCCCGAAGCGGCGGAGGAAGTAGGCCAGGAAGAGCATGAACACCAGCTCGCTCATCTGGCCAAACGTCTGGATGAATGCCGGGTCGGGCGCGCCCACTTCGTTCAGGTACGGATTGGCGAAGGTGTAGTAGAACTGGAGCGGGATGCAGAGCAGGAATGAGCCCAGGACGAAAACCAGGAACGAGCGGTCCTTGAGCAGGCCCAGCGCATCGAGTCCCAGTGCGTCGCGCACGCTGAACGGCGCGCCGGCCGCCTTGGGCGGCGTATGCGGCAGGGTGAACGAGTAGACGCCAAGCAGGATGGACGCGCCTGCCGCCACCCGCATCGGGAGCGCCATGGCGTCAGCATGCAGCACCTTGCCGATGATGATACCCGCGACGATCCAGCCGATGGTGCCGAGGACCCGGATGAAGGGGAACTCGCGGGCGGGATCCTGGACGTGGTGGAACGAGATGGAGTTGGACAGCGAGAGCGTCGGCATGTAGCAGAGGGCGTAGAGAATCAGCACCGGGTAGAACGTGCCGAAGCTGGTGAGGGTCGAGGCGTACCAGAGAATGACGCCGCCCACGAGATGGAGGATGGCCAGCAGCTTCTCGGTGGAGTAGAACCGGTCGGCCACGATTCCGATGAAGAACGGCGAGACCAGCGCCGCGATGGCGGTGGCGCCGTAGGCGAGCCCCACCTCGCGCCCGCTGAAGTGCAGCGTCTGGCTCAGGTAGGTGCCCATGGTGACAAACCAGGC
>DAIMFY010000388.1:0-2384 GCA_036724295.1 Gemmatimonadales bacterium
ACCGGCGTGCCCGAGAGCTTCCTGCTCGACAAGGATGGCGTGATCATCAAGCGCGTCATCGGAGCGCATGACTGGTCGTCGCCCGCCAACATCGCGCTCATCGAGCGCCTCCTCGGCAAGGTGCCGCCAGGCCCCGCCGACACCGTGGTGGTGAGTCCGGAGGAGCGGATCTGAGCCGCATCCTCGGCATCGAGACCTCATGCGACGAGACTTCCGCGGCGGTGCTGGACCTGGACGGCGGGGCAGCTGAACTCAAGAGCCTGGTCATCCTCTCCCAGGATATCCACGCGGTGTTTGGTGGCGTGGTGCCGGAGCTGGCGAGCCGGGCCCACCTCGAGGCGGTGGGGCCGGTGGTACGGCGCTCGCTGGACGAGGCCGGCGCCACGCTCGACGACGTGGACGGCATCGCAGTGACGGCAGGACCGGGACTGGTGGGAGCACTGCTTGTGGGACTGATGTACGGAAAGACGCTCGCGTGGGGCCGGGGCATTCCGCTCATCGGGGTGAACCACCTGGAAGGGCATCTCTTCGCGCCCACGCTGGAAGACTCCGCGCTGGAGCCGCCATTCGTCGCCCTCCTGGTGAGCGGCGGGCACACACTCCTGCTCGATGTCATGGAGTGGGGGCGCTACCGGCTGGTGGGCCGGACACTGGACGATGCGGCGGGCGAGGCGTTCGACAAGGTGGCCAAGCTGCTGGGACTGGAATATCCTGGTGGCCCAGTCATCGAGCGGCTCGCAGCCGAGGGACGGCCCGGCCGCTTCACTTTCCCCCGCCCGATGCTCGGCGAGCTGAGCGGCGACGGCCCCAATCGCTACAATTTCTCCTTCAGCGGTCTCAAGACGGCGGTGCGCCGGGCCGTGCTGCAGAGCGACGACGTGGAGCGCGACCGCGCGGACCTGGCGCGTGGCTTCCAGGATGCCGCTATCGAGGTGCTGGTGGCCAAGACCGCGGCGCTGGTGGACGAGCTGGGGTACGGTGCCGCCATCATCGGCGGCGGCGTGGCGTGCAATGGCGCCCTTGCCGGGGCGCTGCGACACAGGCTGGCGGGTGTGGCGCGGGTGAGCATAGCTTCCCCTCGGCTCAACACCGACAACGCGGCGATGATCGCCGCAGCAGGCGCGTGGCGCCTGGCACGAGGCGAGCAGAGCGACCTCTCCCTCGAGCCGCGGGATGACCTCCCGATTCCCGGACTCTCACACGGGGCCGTCCACTCATGACCGTCTATCCGTTCATCATCCACCTGGGGCCGCTGCCGATCACCGGTTACGGCCTCATGATGATGGTGGGCTTCCTCATGGGAGGCTGGCTCATCACCCAGGAGCTCCGGCGGCGGCAGCTTCGCGACGAGTACTCCGCCGACATCGTCCTCGCAGCGCTGGTGGGCGGCGTGGTGGGCGCCAAGCTCTGGTACTTCGCACTCACCGGCAATCCGGCCACCCTGCTCGACCGCGGTGGGCTGGTGTGGTACGGCGGATTCATCGGCGGGGCGCTGGCGGTGATCCTCAACGGGTGGCGCCGGCGAGTGCCGCTTCGCTGGACCATGCAGCTGGCGGCGCCGGCACTCGCCGCCGCCTATGCGCTGGGCCGGGTCGGATGCTTCCTCATCAATGATGATTACGGACGGCCTACATCGCTGCCGTGGGCGGTCAAGTTTCCGCAGGGCTATCCGCCGTCGACCGCCGGGAACCTGGCGCACCTGGGGATCGCGAGCCCGCCGGGGACGGACCCGACGACCGTGCTGGCCGTGCACCCCACCCAGCTTTATGAAGTGGCGATCATGCTGGTGGCGTTTGCGTTCCTGTGGAAGTGGCGGAAACTGGCGCGACCGGCGGGGTGGCTGTTTGGCGCCTACCTGATCTGGGCGGGCGCGGAGCGGTTCTTCGTGGAGATCTTCCGGGCCAAGGATGACCGGTTCTTCGGCCCATTCACCATAGCCCAGGTCGTGAGCGTGGCGCTGGTTCTCCTGGGCGTGGCGCTGATGGCGCGGTGGCGCCGCGGTGAAAGCCCTGATCCGGGGCCTTGGCTCAGCAACGTCAACAACGTGACGGCGTCGAAATAGTTGACAGTGGCTTAAAGTATATCACAGCAATCAGTTAGCTCTTTTCACGATATTTCGTACAGTTTCTTGACAACAGAATTGGCGGTCCGTGAGTCGGTAGCGGCAGTGTAAGTTGTTGTGTTGCTAATGACTTACGACTTATGACCAACTTGGCACATCCATTGCCTTATAAAGAAGCGACAGCAGGAACCCAGAAAAAGTGGTAGGTCGAAGAAGGGTGGAGCGGACACTTCGGTCCGTCTCCGTATACTCAGGGGGCGATCTACCACTCCTCGTACCGAAAGCTCGCCAGCGATGGCGGGCTTTTGGTTTTAGGGGTTAG
>DAIMFY010000389.1:0-2364 GCA_036724295.1 Gemmatimonadales bacterium
GACATCCTGCAGCAGATGACCCGGTCCCGCGACACCCGGCTCGATGCAGCCACCGCGCGGGAGGTGGCCACCCGGGCCGGGGCGTCCGCCGTCCTGAACGGCAGGATTGCCAGCGCGGGGACGGGCTACGTGGTGAGCATGGACCTTACCAGCGCGACGAACGCCGCCATGCTCGCCAGTGTGCAAGGCAGTGCCGATGGTCCAGCCGACCTGCTGTCCACGGTGGACAAGCTCACCCGGAAACTGCGCGGGCAGATGGGTGAGTCGCTGAAGGAGGTACAGCGTGCGGTTCCGCTCGAGCGCGCCACGACCGCATCACTCCCGGCACTCCGGAAGTACACCGAGGCGGTCCACGCCAACGACGTAGAGGCTGACTATACCACGGCGATTCTGGCCGCGCGCGAGGCGGTAGCGCTGGACAGCACCTTTGCGCTGGCCTGGCGGAAGCTCGCCGTGGCACTTGCAAGCAGCCACGCTTCGAGGCTGGCGCAGGACTCGGCGCTGACCCAGGCCATGCGCTTCGCCGACAAGCTGCCCGATCGCGAGAAGTACCTGGTGCTCGGCTCCTATTACGGCAGCACCTTGCACCTCGATTACTCCAAGGCCATTGAGGCCTATAGGCGGGTGCTCGCCGCCGACTCGACGAACAATACGGCGATCTTCAACCTCACCGGCCTCTTTGCGTCACAGCAGCAGTTCGACAGCGCCGCCGCCTATTCCAGCCGTGCCTACCGGCTTCGTCCCTCGCAAGTGAATGCCGGATCCTGGGCGATCGACCTGACAACGGCGGGTCGTGCCGACTCCGCCATGCGGGTCCTCCAGCGGGCCGACTCCGGCGCATCAGTGCCCATACTGGTCACGGCGAAGTACTACGCCTTCCTGGGCCTCGGTCAGCGGGACTCCGCCCTCGCACTGGCCGTGAAGTCCAGCCAGAGCCCGGTTGCCAGTCTTCGGACCCGCGCCAACGAATGGCTGGCGGCCATGTACCAGACCACCGGCCAGCTCAGCGCCGCGAATACGGTCGACAGTCTCCTCGGAGATGCGTTGGCCTCGTTCAGCGCACTGGGTGCCTTCCCGCTGACCGACGCCGAGAACGATATTCGCTACCGGGGTCGGCCCGACCGCGGTGTCCGGGTGATAGACCAGACGGTCAGCAGCGCGGCCTGGAAGAGCATGCCGGAACAGGACCGGCCCTTCTACTGGCTGATCGGGCTCTACGCCGCGGCGGGACGGGCGGACCGGGCGCGGGCACTGCTGAACGAATTCTGGCAGGCGAACAGCTCGTTGCTCTCGGCTCCCGGCGTTCAAGGGGTGGTTGCAAGTATGGAAGGCGAGATCGCGCTCGCTGGCGCAAACTACCCGGCAGCGCTCCGGTTCTTCCGTGCCGCGGCGGTGGGGCCGGATGGCGCGGATTGCAAGGCGTGTGGCGAATACAACCTCGGCCGGGTCTATGACCGCATGGGCCAGCCCGATTCGGCACTCGCCCATTTCAATGCGTATCTGGCGGAGCCGCCCGTAAGGCGTATCAACATTGACTGGGCTGCGCTCGCCGGCATCCAGAAGCGCCTGGGCGAATTGTACGACGCCAAGGGTGACACCACGAATGCGGTGAAACACTACGCCGCGTTCACCGATCTCTGGAAGGACGCCGACCCCGACCTGCAGCCAGTGGTGACAACGGTGAAGAAGCGCATGGGGGAGTTGACGTCGAGGTAATAGTCAACGGTCAACGGTCGACCGTCGACCGTCGACCGTCGACCGTTGACCCGTAGTAATCCGTCCCGTACCAGGAACCCAAATTGGACCTGCGCGCTGAACTGCAAGCACATCTTGGCACTGCCTACACGCTCGGCCGCGAGCTGGGGGGCGGCGGAATGTCGCGCGTGTTTGTCGCCGAGGATACCCGGCTCCATCGGCCCGTGGTCATCAAGGTCCTGAGCCCCGAGCTGGCCCAGGGGCTCAACGTCGACCGGTTCGAGCGCGAAATCCAGCTCGCCGCATCACTCCAGCAGGCCAATATTGTGCAGCTGCTCGCAGCTGGCGATGTCGAGGGGCTCCCTTACTTCACCATGCCGTACGTCGAGGGCGAGTCACTGCGGGCCCGGCTCAGCCGCGGCCCCATCCCCATCGGCGAAGTCGTGGTCATCTTGCGCGACGTAACCAAGGCGCTGGCCTACGCCCACGCGCGCGGTGTGGTCCACCGCGACATCAAGCCCGATAACGTCCTGCTCTCCGGCGGCACGGCGGTCGTCACCGACTTCGGCATCGCCAAGGCCATCAGCGCGTCCCGCACTGGCGGCGGCAGCAACGCCACCCTCACCCAGCTCGGCACCTCGCTGGGCACGCCCGCGTACATGGCGCCGG
>DAIMFY010000390.1:0-2343 GCA_036724295.1 Gemmatimonadales bacterium
GTCTCCCGCATCCACCAGGCGCCCAGGTCTTCCCAGAGGTGGAGCCCGTCATCGGCAAAAGTGAGCTGGCCCTCGTGGATCAGGAGGCCCACCTCGACCTCGCCACGGTGCACCGCGTCTTCGATCTGGTCAAACGGGACCACGACGTATTGCACGTCGGGCTGGTAGAGCTGGAGGGCGAGGAAGGCGGTGGTCAGCGTGCCGGGCACGGCCACGGTCTTCCCCTTGATGGCGTCTCGCGGGTTGGCGGGCGCGGGACTCGTGGACACGAGACGCGGGCCGTAGCCGTCACCCATGGAGGAACCCGATGCCAGCAGTGCGTAGGTGCGCCAGAGATGGGCGTAGGCGTGGATGGACACTGCCGACACCTCGAGCTCGGCCTTCAGGGCCCGTTGGTTCAGCGACTCGATATCCGACAGCTCGTGGACGTACTGGATATCGCCGGTATCGAGCTTCCCTTCCGCAAGCGCGTAGAACATGAACGCGTCATCGGAATCGGGGCTGTGGGCTACGTGGATGAGCATTGGAGATCCGAGTTGGGATGGAGCGCCATACGCCATACGCCGTGCGCCTAACGTTCCGCGCTCGGCGTTCGGCGTTCGGCATTCACTGCCGAAGTCCTGAATGCATCGAGGACAATCTTGTGGTCCACGTACTCTTCCCGCCGAGCGGCGCTTTCGGCGGGCCAGGCCTTCAGGAAATCGGCGTAGGCCTGGTGCAAGGCGGTGCTGTCGGCCTGGAACTGGGCGATGTCGCCGCGGACGGCGTAGGCCAGGAGGTAGCCAGGCGTCACCCGGAGCATCGTGTCGGTGAGCGCGAGCGCCTCGGTAATCCGGCCCACCTGCGCATTCAGGATGGCGGCGTGATAGCGGTCATCCTGCGTCACCGTGTCGAGCTGGGCGTAGGCACCCAGCGCCATCGGGGTAAAGTTGATCACTGTGCTGCTGTCGCCCTGCGTGGCCGCCTGCATCACCCGGTTGTTGAGCCGGAGGAAACGCTCCGATGGCGAGAGCTGGCTGATGTCGGGGGCGCGGCCGGTAGGGAGGCCGCCGCCCGGGTCCGCGCTCACCTGGGCGGAGTTGGCGTTGCCGGCGTTGGCCATGTCCGGTGCCCGGGTGCCGGTGTTGCCGGCGAGCATCTTCCAGACGATGATGGCGAGCAGGGCAACCACCACGGCGCCCGCCACCAGCCACGCGGTGCGTTCCGAGCGGCCGGCCGGCGTCGGCGCCCGCAACCGCGCGCTTGCTGCCGGGGCTCCGCACCGGTGACAGAAGCGGGCCTGCGCCGACAGCTCGGCACCGCAGGCCGAACAGGTGCGGGGGCCCACCGAAGTGCCACAGGAACTGCAGAATTTTCCGTCCGCAGGCCGCCCGCAGGCCGGGCAGGTCGGGAAGGTCGCTGGGGTCTGGTCTGGCATGGGGGGAATGTAATGGGGGGACTCGGGACTCGGGACACAGGACTCGAGTCACGGGTCGCGCGTCCCGAGTCTCGCGTCCATCTTGCCCCCTCCCCGATCCCGCCCGAAATTACCCGCACCCGTTTCCAGGCTATCATGACCGACCTGCGTCCCACTCTGACAGACTTCCCCGCCGACCTCTCCGGCGCCTCGAAGGCCGACGTACTGGACCTGATCACCCGGTTCCAGGTCGACTTTCTCCGGTTGCAGTTCACCGATATCCTCGGCATCAACAAGAACGTGGAAGTGCCGAGGAGCCGGTTCGAGAAGGCGCTGGACGGGGAGATCATGTTCGACGGGTCCTCGATCGAGGGGTTTGTCCGGATCGAGGAAAGCGACATGCTCCTCAAGCCCGACCTGCCCACGCTGCGGATCCTGCCGTATGAGGATGAAGGCGGGCGCATCGCCCGCCTGCTCTGCGATGTCTACCTGCCGGATAACTCGCCCTTCAGCGGCTGCCCTCGCCTGGTGCTCAAGCGCCAGCTTGCGCGGGCCGAAAAGCTCGGCTTCACCATGATGGCGGGTTGCGAGGCGGAGTTCTTTCTCTTTGAAGGCTCGGCCGACGGCGCGGCCAGCACCGTCACCCACGATGACGGGAGCTATTTCGACCTCGGCCCCAAGGACCGGGGCGAAGAGATCCGGCGCGTCATGGTGGACCAGCTGGTCAGCATGGGGATCGAGGTCGAGGCGTCGCATCACGAGGTCTCGCGTGGCCAGCACGAGATTGACCTCCGCTACGCCGACGCGCTGGTGACCGCCGACAACTTCGCCACCTTCAAGTACGTGGTGCGGAACGTGGCGTCACGGTTCGGCTATGTGGCGTCATTCATGCCCAAGCCCATCGAAGGCATCAACGGCAGCGGCATGCACATGCACCAGTCGCTCTT
>DAIMFY010000391.1:0-2342 GCA_036724295.1 Gemmatimonadales bacterium
ACGACGTCATCCGCAAGCACGAGAAGACCCGGAAGGACAAGGAAGACGACCGCACCCGTCACGTGCTCACGCTCAACGCCAACGCGGAGCCGGTCTTCCTGGCGTTTCCCGCGCGGGAGGAGTTCGAGCGGCTGGCGGAGCAGGTAACCCGAGGAACGCCGCTCTATGACTTCACCGCTGACGACGGCGTGCGCCATATCGTCTGGCGGATCGAGGACACCCATCCCTGGGTGTCGCTCTTCGGCACCATTCCGGTGGCCTACGTGGCCGACGGGCATCATCGCTCCGCCAGCGCGTGGCGGGCGGGGCTGCAGCGTCGTGCCGCCAACCCGGGGCACCACGGCGCCGAAGAGTACAACTGGTTCCTGGCCGTTCTCTTTCCGGCCGACCAGCTCGAGATCCTGCCGTACAATCGCGTCGTGGCCGACCTCAACGGCCTCTCGCCCGAGCAATTCCTGGAGCGGATCGCCAGCATCGGTCAGGTAGAGCCGCTGGACTCGGCCCCATTGCCGGCCGCCGGCTCGCTCGGCGTGTTCGTGGGAAGCCGCTGGTACCTGCTTCGCTTCCCGCCAGGCTCGATTGATGCCACCGATCCGATCGCGTCGCTCGACGTGACCCTCCTGCACGAGCGCGTGCTCGGGCCCGTGCTTGGCATCGGCGACCCCCGCACCGACCGCCGGGTGGATTTCGTGGGTGGCGGCCGCGGCACCGACGAGCTGGAGCGGCGGGTCAGGAGCGGAAAATCGGCTGCCGGCTTCCTGTTGCATCCCACCAGCATGCAGCAGCTGATGGCGGTCTCCGACGCCGGCGCAGTCATGCCACCCAAGAGCACCTGGTTCGAGCCGAAATTGCGGAGTGGCTTGTTTGTGC
The DNA here is from genome assembly GCA_036724295.1 of Gemmatimonadales bacterium. Taxonomy (GTDB): domain Bacteria; phylum Gemmatimonadota; class Gemmatimonadetes; order Gemmatimonadales; family GWC2-71-9; genus CAMLHP01. The sequence continues at coordinate 871 of DAIMFY010000391.1, forward strand.
ATGAGCTGGACTAGGGCATGGGGCGTGGGGCGTGAGGAGCGAAGCCCGATTATCTTTGGACTGTTCTGCTTTTCCCCATGCCCCAAGCCCTACGCCCTACGCCCTTAATGAAACTCCTCATCGCCGACAAATTCGAACGCGTGGGTGTGGACGGCCTCAAGGAACTTGGCTGCTCCATCGTCCACCAGCCTGACCTCACCGCCGAGCAGATTCCGGCGGCCATGGCCGAGGTGGATCCTGGCGTCCTGATTGTCCGGGGCACCAGGGTCTCCGCCGACGCGATCAGGTCAGGCAAGAGCCTGGGGCTCATCATTCGCGCCGGCGCGGGCATCGACACGATCGATGTCGCCGCAGCGTCGGCCCATGGCGTCTTTGTCGCCAACTGCCCGGGCAAGAATTCGGTGGCGGTGGCGGAGCTCGTCATGGGGCTCCTGCTCAGCTGCGACCGGCGCATTCCGGACCAGGTGGCTGACATTCGCCAGGGCGCATGGAAGAAGGGCGAATATTCCAGGGCGCGAGGCCTCTTCGGCCGCACGCTCGGCGTCGTGGGGCTGGGGCAGATCGGGCGTGAAGTGGCGAAGCGGGCGCAGGCGTTCGGCATGCCGGTGGCCGCGTGGTCGCGGAACCTTACCGTGGAGATGGCCGAGGAACTGGGCGTCACCTACTGCGACTCGCCGATCGAAGTGGCTCGGCTCAGCGACGCCGTGAGCGTGAACGTGGCCGCCACCGCCGAGACCAAGGGCATGATCAACGCCGGGTTTTTCGCCGCCATGCATCCGGGCTCGTACTTCATCAACACTTCGCGCGGGTCGGTGGTGGATGAAGCGGCGCTGCTCGATGCGGTGCGTACCCGGGGCATCCGCGCGGGTCTCGACGTATTTCAGCAGGAGCCGGTGGGCAGCAGCGGCACGACGGAGAATCCGCTGGTGCGGGAGCCGGGTGTGTACGTCACCCATCACGTCGGCGCGTCCACCGAGCAGGCACAGGTGGCCATTGCGCATGAAGTGATCCGGATCGTGGCGGGGTTCCTCGAGAACGGCAGCGTCGCCCACTGCGTCAACCGCCAGGCTCGGAGCACCGCAGCCTACGTGCTGTCGGTACGGCACAAGAACCGGCCGGGGGTGCTGTCGCACGTGTTCGACGTGCTGGCCAAGCGCGGAATCAACGTCGAGGAAGTCGAGAACATCATCTATCATGGGGCGCAGGCCACGCTGGCGCGCATCCACCTGGACACCAAGCCGGACCAGGCGGCCATGGACGCGATTGCCAGCGGCAACGCGGACGTGATCAAGGTGGACCTGACGCGCCTCGAAGACGGCGCGTGACAATAGGATGAATGGCATGAGCGAGCGGATCTTCAATTTCAGCGCGGGCCCGGCGGTGCTGCCGGAAAGCGTGCTCAAGAGCGCCCAGCGCGACATCTGGAACGTGCGCGACAGCGGCATCGGCATCATGGAGCACAGCCACCGCGG
>DAIMFY010000392.1:0-2335 GCA_036724295.1 Gemmatimonadales bacterium
GCCATCGACCGCGCTGGTGAGCTGGTGCGCGTGACCCAACCCGTGCGCGCCCGGCTCGAAGTCGCCGAGATCGCCGACCGGTGCATGAAGGCGCCCGGCGGTGGGCCGGCTCTGCTCTTCGAGCAGGTAATTCTCGAAGACGGCAGCCAGAGCGAGTTTCCGGTGGCCATCAACCTCTACGGCTCCATGACCCGGATGGCATTGGCGCTCGGCGTGAAGCAGCTGGACGAGATCGGCGACCGCATCAGCGAGATGCTGGAGCTCAAGGTTCCGGAAGGATTGTTCGGCAAGCTGGCCATGCTTCCACGCCTCGCCGAGATGGCCAAATTCCCACCGAAGGTGAAGAGCGGGAAGCCACCGTGCCAGGAGATGGTTGCTCGCGGCGACGACATTGACCTCAACGCCATGCCGTTCCTGACCACGTGGCCCGGCGACGGCGGCCGCTATATCACGCTCCCGATGGTGATCACGCAGGATCCTGTCCGCGGCACCCGCAACGTGGGCATGTACCGCGTGCAGGTGCTGGGACACGACACGCTGGCCATGCACTGGCAGCGTCACAAGGTGGGGGCCGCCCACTGGCGCGAAATGGCGGAGCGCGGTGAGCGGATGCCCGTCGTCATTGCGCTGGGTGGTGATCCGGCCAGCATCTATTCGGCGTCAGCGCCGCTGCCACCCACGATCGACGAGTTTCTCTTCGCCGGCTTCATCCGGAGGAGCCCGGTAGAACTGGCACGTGCTGTCACCTGCGAACTCGACGTGCCGGCGGAATCGGATTTTGTCATCGAAGGCTACATCGATCCGGCCGAAGCGCTGGTGCTGGAAGGTCCATTTGGCGACCACACCGGATTCTATTCGCTGGCGGACTACTATCCCCGGGTGCACGTGACGGCGGTGACTCGGCGGCGCAATCCCGTTTATGCCGCGACACTGGTTGGCCGGCCGCCGATGGAAGACTACTACCTTGGCCACGCCACCGAGCGAATCTTCCTGCCGCTCCTCAAGCTGACGGTGCCCGAGATCGTGGACTATCACATGCCGGCCGCCGGCATCTTTCACAATCTTGTCTTTGTCTCGATCGACAAGCAGTACCCGGGCCAGGCGTACAAAGTCATGCACGCGCTCTGGGGCCAGGGACTGATGGCGCTGGCCAAGGTGCTGGTGGTGGTCGACAAGCACGTGAACGTGCAGGATCCCGACGAAGCGTGGTGGGTGGCGCTCAACAACATCGATCCTGAACGAGACGTGACCTTCACGCGCGGCCCGGTGGATGTGCTCGATCACTCATCACGGCACTTCACCTTCGGCAGCAAGATGGGGATCGACGCCACGCGCAAGTGGCCCGAGGAGGGCTTCACCCGCGAATGGCCCGACCTGATCACGATGGATGAGGTAACAAAGAAGCGGGTGGACGAGATGATGCCGGGGCTGGGGCTGGATCGGTGGCTGGACGCGGGACGCGAGAGGCGAGACGCGAACCCATGACCGGACACGAAGCACCCGCGTCCCGCGTCCCGCGTCCCGCGTCCCGCGAGGGCCAGACCTTCGATGGCCGCTCGCTCCCCATCCGCTTCATCAACTTCGTCAAGCTGCCGCACACGCTCTTCGCGCTGCCGTTTGCGCTGCTGGGTGTGCTCGCGGCGGCGGCAGAGGCACCAGTTACGTGGCGAAGTGTCGGGCTGGTTGTGCTTGCGTTCAGCAGTGCTCGCTGGGTCGCGATGGGCTTCAATCGTATCGCTGACCGTGCTTATGACGCCCGGAACCCCCGGACCATGACGCGCGAATTGCCGACCGGATCGCTGACGTTGCGCCAGGCCTGGATATCGGTTGTCGTCGCCGGGCTCGTCTTCATCGCGGCCGCCGGACTGCTCAATCCGCTCTGCGCCCTGCTGGCGCCGGTCGCACTCGGCTGGATCATGCTCTACAGTCTCAGCAAGCGTTTCACCTGGTGGCCGCACCTCTGGCTGGGGATGAGTCTCGCGATTGCGCCCGTGGGGGGGTATCTCGCCATTACCGGCGCGTGGAGCAAGCCCGGCTGGCTGCTCCTTGCCATCACCGTGGCGGTGGCGACATGGGTTGCCGGCTTCGACATCTTCTACGCGCTGCCCGACGCAGCGTTTGATGCGCAGGAAGGCTTGCACAGCGCGGTGGTGCGACTGGGCGAGCGACACGCCGTCCTGGCCGCGAAGCTGCTGCACGGGCTCACCATTCCGTTGCTGGCGCTGTTCGGCTGGGGTGCGGGGTTTGGGCTCTGGTATTACGCAGGCGTGATTGTGGCAGCGGGAATTCTCGCCTATGAACACCGGCTCGTGCGCCCCGGCGACCTGAGCCGCCT
>DAIMFY010000393.1:0-2331 GCA_036724295.1 Gemmatimonadales bacterium
TCGTTCCCGACTGGGATGACGACGCCCCGCTGGCCGAACACCTGCCCCGCTTTCCTGGCGCGCAGGTGCAGATAACCATCCCGGCGCCCGGAGCTGCCGCCCCATGATCCAGACCATCCACCTGCATCACCTGCTCCGGGAGTCGCCCTCGGGTGACTCGCGCTGCCTGGTGACCCGCCCGACCGGGGCTGCTGTCCGCAACAGCATCGAACGGGTGCTGGAAGCCAGTCCGTGTGTCACGGTCTTTCTCGACTTCACCGAGGTGGACCTGATGGACCTGAGCTGTGCCGATGAGGTGGTGGCGAAGTTCCTGCTCGGGGCGTTCGCGAACGAGTGCTTCGTGGTGCTCCGCAATCTCCGGGAAGACCAGGTGGATGCTGTGGACCACGTCCTGCGCCACCAGCGGCTGGCTGTGGCCTCGATCGGCTGTGGCGACGGCACCGCCGCGAACCTGCTGGGGTGGGTGGACGAGGACACGCGCGCGGCCTTCAATTCCGTGGCGGGCACCGGCCCGACGACGGCGGCACTCCTCGCGGCCGACCTCGGCTGGCCGTTTGACCGGGCGGAGCGCGCGCTCGCCACGCTCGCCACACGCCGGCTGGTGCGCGCCGAACACGGCGCCTTCTATCCCCTCCCGCTGCAATGACGCGGCGGAGACTCGGGCTGTCGAGTACGGCGGTGCACGGTGCGGCCTCCCGGCATCCGGACTGGGCGCCGGTCGTGCCGCCGATCGTGCAGAGCTCCACCTTTGCCAGCCCGGTGGGCAGTGATGAGGAAGTGCTCTATACCCGGTATGGCAACAACCCGAACCAGACAAGCCTCGCCAGAAAGTACGCCCTGCTGGAGGGGGCGGATGACGCGCTCTTCGTGGCCAGCGGCATGGGCGCCACGGCGCTGGCGCACCTGGCGGTGCTCCGGCCCGGCGACCACCTGATCTCGAGCGCCTGGATCTACGGCGGCACCCGCAAGCTGTTCGATGAGGAATTCGGCCGGTTCGGGATCGAGGTCACCTACGTGGAGCCGGACCAGCCGCGTAACTGGCGCCGCTCCATGAAGAAGCACACCCGCGCCATCTTCATCGAGACGCCCACCAACCCCACGCTCCGGGTGCTCGATGTTGACGCCGTGGCCCAGGCAGCGCGGGAGCATGGCCTGGCCCTGCTGGTGGACGCCACGTTCGCGAGCCCCATCAACTTCCGTCCGCTGGAGCATGGGGCGGACGTCGTCATTTCCAGCGCCACCAAGTACCTCAACGGCCACAGCGACGTGATCGCCGGCGCCGTGGCCGGCACCAGCTCTTTTATTGAGGAAACCACCCGGCTCATGCGACTCTGGGGCCAGGCCATCGATCCGCATGCGGCGTGGCTGGTGGAACGCGGGCTCCGCACCCTGGCGGTGCGGCTGCAGCGGCACAACGAGAACGGCATGGCGGTGGCTCGCTGGGCCGAGAAGCATCCGAAGGTGGTGAAGGTGCACTACCCCGGGCTTGCGTCGCATCCGGATCATGCCATCGCCAAGGAAACGCTCGACGGCTTTGGCGGCATGGTGGGGCTGGAGATCAAGGGTGGGGTGCGCGGGACCGAGCGGTTCCTGCGCCGGCTCCGCCTCGTGGCCCATGCGCCGAGCCTCGCCGGGGTAGAGAGTCTCATCTCGGAGCCGCGGCTCACGTCGCACAAGGCCATGTCGGCCAGTGCCCGCGCCGAGATCGGGATACCTGACGGTTTCGTCCGCCTCTCCTGCGGGATCGAGGACGAGGATGACCTCATCGCGGATCTGGAGCAGGCGTTGGGGAAGTGAAGTCATACGTCGTATGCCGTAGGTCGTACGACTTACGACTTATGACCTACGACGGTTATACTCCATCGTGATTCGTCTCCAGCACGTCATCAAGACCTTCCCCAATGGCACGCTGGCCCTGAAGGACGTGTCGTTCCACGTTCCCAAGGGGCAGTTCGTGTTTCTCACCGGCCACTCCGGCGCGGGAAAGTCGACGCTCCTCAAGATGCTCTACGCCGAGCTTCGCCCCACGTCGGGTGAAGTGCGGGTGGGCGGCCACCTGCTTCATGCCCTCAAGGCCGACGAGATCCCTCGGCTTCGCCGCCGCCTCGGTATCGTGTTCCAGGACTTCCGCCTGCTGGAAGACCGGACCGCCTTCGAAAACATCGCCTTCGCGCTCGAAGTGACCGGGGCCGCATCCGACACCATTCCGGCCCGCGTCACGCGGGTGCTCACACAGGTCGGGCTCGCCCCCAAGGCGAGCGCCTACCCGCGCGAGCTCTCGGGCGGCGAGCAGCAGCGCGTGGCCATCGCCCGGGCGCTGGTGAACGACCC
>DAIMFY010000394.1:0-2330 GCA_036724295.1 Gemmatimonadales bacterium
GCGGCGTGACGACCGCCACCCTCATGCTCGCGTCTGATTCCGTGCCGGTCCTCCGGCGGGCCGGAACCCTGATCCACGAAGCATTTCACGTCTTCCAGCGCGCCCATCATCATTCCTGGGCGGCCAACGAAGCGGATCTCTTCACGTACCCGGTCAAGGATCCCAATCTTCTCACCCTGCGCCGGCTCGAGTCGGAGGCCCTCCGCCGAGCGCTCGGCGCCAGCAGCAGGGATGAAGCGAAATGCTGGGCAGCAGCCGCCATGACGCTGCGGCATGATCGCTTCCTGAAACTGCCTGCCAGCGGGGCCGCGTACGAACGCGGCACCGAGCTCAACGAAGGACTCGCCACCTACGTCGAATGGCGTGCGACCGACGCACCGGACAGCACGGTCATGCCCGCCACCGGATTCGCGCCGGAAAAGATTCGCCAGCGCGGCTATCGCAGTGGTGTCGCCATCGCGCGCCTCCTGGATCAGTTCTCACCCGACTGGCGCGCCAGTCTGGAGGCGCGCGACTCGGTTCCACTCGACTCGATGCTCTCCACCGCCATCGAAGCGCATCGTGTCACCCCGTGCGCATTCACCGATGCGGAGCGCGACAGCGTGCGTGGAGTCGCCGAGTCCGATGCAGCAGCGCTGGGGCAGCGCCTGGCCACGGAGCGGCGTACCTTTCTGGACCGCCCAGGGTGGCGGCTGGTCATCAGGGCGGCGAGCCCCCTCTTCCCCCAGGGATTCGATCCGCTCAACGTCAGTGTGGTAGCGCGTGGTGAGGTACTGCACTCCCGGCTCGTCAAGCTCGGCAACGATGCCGGAAGCGTCGAAGTGATCGGCCGGCCTTCGCTGAGCGAAGCCGCGGGCGCGCATCCCCTTTTCAACGGGGTGCGAACGCTCACGGTCACGGGGCTCGACTCCGCACCGCGCGTGACCGTTGCCGACCGCGACCTCAGCATATCAGCCGATGGGATCAGCGGCATGTTTCGCGGCGCCACCGTGGATACCGCCGGCATCGTGATGACGCTTCACCTGCCTTGATCCTTGCGACAATGATCGCGACAGGCATGCACCAGAAGCTCATGCGCTGTGGCATCGCGGCACTCTCGCTTCCGTGCAGCGCATGCGGCAATGAAGCTGGACCGCCCGATGTGGCGGGCAGCTAAGCGCTGGTATCGGAGAACGGCCAGCGGCACGTATACTCCCGAGGGAATCACCGTGACGTTCACGCGAACCGGCGGGAGCAGCGAGGGATTTCCGTACCTGCTCGCACCCGGACGCCTGGGCGGTGGCGGCAGGACGCTGACGCTGCTGTATGGAGATGAGGGGCCGAGGTAGATCAGGTCGAGGCAGTCTTCGCGAAAGACGACTGAGGGCACGCCAGATGGGCTCTTCACCTTCACCCGCCATCACGGAATTCCTGGCCGCGCAGCCGCCGGAGCGCCGCCGCGAGCTCAGCCAGGTCAGGGACTGCATCCTCCGCAACCTGCCGCGCGGATACGAAGAATCGCTCGTGGGGAAGATCCTCGCCTACCAGGTTCCACTAGCCGAGTACCCCGATACCTATAACGGGCAGCCGCTCTGGTATGTCGGGCTCGCCGCGCAGAAGCACTACTTTTCGCTCTACCTGATGTGCGCCTACGGCTCGCCTGATCATCTGCGGCGCCTCAAGGACGGCTTCAAGGCCGCGGGCAAGAAGCTGGACATGGGAAAATCCTGCATCCGTTTCAAGTCGGCGGATGACCTGCCGCTCGATGTCATTGGCGAACTGGTCGCAAGCATTCCCATGAAGCGCTGGATCGCGTTCGCCAGAGCGGCGCGGGAGCGATAACAGGGATCGCTCCCGTGTGCGGCGGTCCTGTTTCCGACCTGCTACTGGAGGGTGCCGAAATGCCTGCTGTGCGCAAGCGCTCGCTTATCGCCGGTGTCGTGTACCTGGCAGTTGCGCTGATCTTCGCCTGGGATATTCACTCGAACGTCCCGGCAATCAAGCTGGGGCTCGTCGTGCTGGCATCCCTGGCAGCGGGGGCAGAGCTGGGGGCGCTGCTTCCCCGTTCGGTCATGTGACGATGGATCGTTTCGAGGTTCGCCCGATCGGGCGGGTGCATTCCGCGCTCTCCCGGCGCAAGGACGCGCCGAGGCAGCCGTGGGAGGGAGCACCCGAAGCGTGGATCGAGATCGATCCGGCGTACCTCCCGGCACTGCACCTGCTGGCCGAAGGGGAAGAGATCTGGGTGCTTACCTGGCTGCATGAAAGCCGGCGGGATACGCTGCAGGTCCACCCGGGCCGCGATCCCGATGCCCCGCTCACCGGCGTGTTCGCGACCCGCTCACCCGACC
>DAIMFY010000395.1:0-2301 GCA_036724295.1 Gemmatimonadales bacterium
CAGCTCCTCGCGGATTCGGATGCTAGCATCCTGCCGCCAGCTTCGCATCCCTTCCCGAAGGTTCGGTCCGACGGCGTCAGGCGAGAGGTTGCGACGCCCGAAGGCGTGATGGCGGTCGCATCGCGCGCCCCGAATCGGGTTAGTTTCCGCACAGAAGGGCGGCCGCGTGTCGCGGCCGGATCGATTCACCGAAGCCGACGAGCGACCATGTACCCCGGCCACCATGCGTTCCACCTCCACCATTGGCTCTGGCTCTTTACCCGGCTGCCCTACAGCCTCCGGGTGGTGCTCCTGGTGTCGCTCGCCGCCTGGGTCGCGCTCGTGCTCCACGAGCTGGCTCACGCGCTCACCGCGCGCGCGCTCGGGGTCAGGGTCTGGGGCATCACGCTCGGGCGCGGTCCGGTGCTCTGGGAGGGGACGATCCGCGAGTGCCGCGTGAAGCTGGCGCTTCTTCCTCTCCACGGGGAGGTGCGGCTGCACGACAGTGATGCCGCGGGGCTGGGCTACCGCAACGTGCAGGCGGCGCGGCTCGGCTTCGAGTGGCTCACGGGCAGCTCGTGGCGGGCTCCGCTGATCACGGCGGCGGGCAGTGTCGCCAACCTGCTGGCCGCGAAGGCCGTGGTGGTTTACTGGATGCTGATGCCGCGACTCATTCCGCCGCTGTTCGCGCTGTCGGCCTGCATTTTCATCGTCAACCTCCTCATGTTCCTCAACCTGGCGCCGATCCGGGGGCTCGACGGCTGGCGCATGGCCGTCCAGACGGCTGCGTGGCGCCGGGGCCCGCGCCTGCAGGCGTCCTGAGAATGGCCAGGGGCGGAATCAATGCGGCGGGGCTGCTCACGCGAGTCGTCGGCGCGCTCGTGCTCGTCTACGCCACGTTCAACCCGACGGGACATTCGTATTTCCACTGGGTGGTCGCGCCGCTCATCGGCATGGGCCCGGCCACCGGAGGCTCGACCGCGCTCAAGTTCCTGGCGGGGGTGGTCCTGGTAATCGGCTGGGTGGTGGTGCTGCAGGCGACGCGGCGCTCGATCGGCCTGACCGGCGCGTTCCTGGCGCTGGCGCTCTGCGGCGGGCTCATCTGGCTGCTGATCGAGCAGCACGTGGTTTCGCCCAGCGGGTCGGCCGCGATCGCTCACATCGCCCTGATCGCCATCGGCCTGGTGCTGGGGGTAGGGATGAGCTGGTCGCTGTTCTCCCGGCGGCTGACCGGCCAGATCGACACGGATCGCGTCGGCTGACCGGCGGGCCTCAGGCGCTCCGCCGGCGCGTCTCGGCGATCTCGTCCTTCCCCAGGGCGAGCAGGTTGCTCATCGCAGCCCACATCCGGTCCAGATCCCCTCGCTCCACCACGTCCCACGGGCCACGCTGCCGCGCCGCGTGACGCATCTCCACGGTCAGAAACGCGGGGTGGGGCAGGATCGGCGTGTCCGGCACCAGGTCGCCGACCGCGCGCAGGGCCGATAGGGCCGAGACGTTCGGCAGTCGGGTATCCAGCAGCACGAGGTCGAATGGCCGCGCGCCGAGCAGGTCGAGGCCCGTCTGCAGATCGCCCGCCTCGGTCAGGTGCAGACGTCCGCGGCCTCTGAGGGCGACCAGCTCCTGCACCAGGTCACGGTCCGACTTCTCGTCTTCGATCAGGAGGACTTCCACCGCGGTAGACATGGTCATCGGCCGGCAGCGGCGAGCGGAGCGTCCGTGGCGGGCGCCGACTCGGCAAGTGTCAGCGCGCTGAGCGTCAGGGCGAAGATGCGTTGTGAGCTCACTGGGAATCTCCCTTGAAATGGAATCGGTTCCGTCGGGGTGGAAGAGGCGTGCCATCGCCGGGGTTCCGGTGCGCGATTTCCTGACAGTCCTGCAACCGACGCTTCAGGTGGCGCTTCCCGGCTCGTGCCGTCCGGTCTCTGGCCACCCGAGCCGATACCTGCACCCCCTGGAGCGGGGCGCTGCCGACCGAGTGTGTGGCCTCGACTCCACAACGACCACACGCCGACAGCCTCGCCCGTGGGCGTGACTGCCGGCGTGTGGGACGGGAGACCCGGGGACTCGCCCCGGGAAGATCCTAGCTGGTGAGCACGCTGCCGTAGCGGGTAAAGTCGTCCAGGATCCGGCCGGTGCCTCGCACGACCGAGGTCAGCGGATCGTCATCGACCCGGACGGGAAGGCCGGTCTCGTCGATCAGGAGCTGATCGAGCCCGCGGATCATGGCCCCGCCCCCGGTGAGCACGATCCCCCGTTCCAGGATGTCGCTCGCCAGCTCGGGCGGGGTCATTTCCAGTGCGCGCCGGACCGCGTTGACGA
>DAIMFY010000396.1:0-2285 GCA_036724295.1 Gemmatimonadales bacterium
CCAGCGGACATGGACTCACTGCGGCGCACCGTTCACCCTCGTGCAAAATGTTTTCAGCCAGCGTTAAGTTTAACACGCTCGACGCGGTCCTGAGACACCGTCCGCCTGAATCCATCTCACTGCCGGGACACCCTGATGGCTGATGAACGGCTGGAAGTGCCCTTGTCTGATCTCATGCGCTGGATGGTCGTCCTCGGCCTGGTCATGGCGGGCATCGTGCTCTACATGGTCCTGGCTCCGGGAACCGATCGGGTCGTCCGCCCGGCAGGGCAGGAGCAGGCGCCATGAGCGGCATCCGCGTCGTACTGCCTGATGGCAGCGAGCGTGAACTGGCGGCGGGCGCCACGGGCCGCGACCTCGCCGCGAGCATCGGGCCCGGGCTGGCCAAGGCAGCGCTTGCCGTGCGGGTGGATGGCCAGGTGCGCGATCTCGACCGGCCACTGCCGGACGGTGCCACGGTGGCCATCCTCACCGACAAGGATCCCGACGCGCTGGGGCTGCTGCGGCACTCGGCGGCACACGTGCTGGCCACCGCGGTGCGGGAAATCTTCCCGGGGGCCGGTATCGGCTTCGGCCCCGCCATCGATGATGGATTCTATTACGACTTCGACGTGCCGCGTCCGTTCACGCCGGAGGACCTGGAGCGGATCGAAGCGCGCATGGCCGAGGTCGTCAAGTCCGACTACCCGTTTGTGCGCGAAGTGGTGGACCGGGCCGAGGCCAGGCGCCGGTTCTCCGACGACCCGCTCAAGCTGGAGCGCATCGGCGAGCTGGGCGACGACGAGACCATCAGTGTCTACACCGACGGCCCGTTCACCGACCTGTGCCGGGGACCGCACATCCCCTCCACTGGCCGGCTCAGGCATTTCAAGCTCCTGCACGGCGCCGGTGCCTACTGGCGGGGCGACGAGCATCGCCAGATGCTGCAGCGCATCTACGGCACCGCGTGGTTCCGGCAGGAAGATCTTGATGCCTACCTGCACCGACTGGAAGAGGCGCGCAAGCGGGACCACCGGGTCATTGGCAAGCAACTCGACCTCTTCTCCATCAGCGAAATCGTGGGCCCGGGGCTCGTGCTCTGGCACCCCAAGGGCGCCATGGTGAAGTGGCTGCTCTCGCGCGCAGTGGAAGATGACAACGTGTCGGCCGGCTACGACCTGGTCTACACGCCCAACATCACGCGTGAAGAGCTGTTCATCATGTCGGGCCACCTGCCGCTCTATGCGGAAAACCAGTTCCCGCCCATGGCCGGCGGGGCGGGCGAATCGGAAGACGTGCACTATCGCGTGAAGCCGATGAACTGCCCCATGCACTGTCTCATCTACAAGAGCCAGCAGCGGAGCTATCGCGACTTGCCGGTGCGGTTGAGCGAAGTTGCCAATGTGTACCGCAATGAGCGGAGCGGTACGCTGCACGGGCTGCTGCGGGTGCGCGGCCTCTCGATGGATGATGCCCACATCTTCTGCCGCCTCGACCAGGCGGAAGACGAGATCTTTCTCTGCCTTGACCAGGTTGACCGGCTGGTGCGCCAGACGTTCGGTTTCGAGCTGGACTTCGAGATCTCGACCCGGCCGCTGGAGCGCTTGGGCGGCGACGAAATCTGGGACCAGGCAGAAGCGATTCTCCAACGTGCCCTGGAACGCAAGGAGATCCCCTTCCGCATCGATGCAGGCGGCGGCGCGTTCTACGGTCCCAAGATCGACATCAAGTTCAAGGATGCCATCGGCCGGTTGTGGCAGGGTCCCACGATCCAGCTCGACTTCAACCTGCCGGAGCGCTTCGAACTGGAATACACCGGGGCCGACAACCGGCCCCATCGGCCGGTGATGATTCATCGCGCCATCTTTGGAACGCTTGAGCGCTTTACCGGCAACCTGATCGAGCATTTTGCGGGCGCGTTCCCCGTGTGGCTGGCGCCGGAGCAGGTGCGGATCATTCCTATCGGCGAGACGGAGGCCGAGCTGGCGCACGGCGTGTTCGCGCGATTCAAGGCAGCTGGCATCCGTGCCCACGTCGACGATCGCCACGAGACGCTCAACTACCGGATTCGTGAGGGCGAAGTCCAGAAGGTTCCGTACATGGCAGTGATCGGGCAACGTGAAGCCGAGGCGGGTACCGTGGCGCTCCGGGTGCGCGGGAGTGGCAGGAAGCAGGAGGTGATTCCGGTGGACGACTTGATCGCCCGTGTGCTGGACCGGAGCCGCAGCCGCGCGCTCGCACCCTGACGGCGATCCGGCTACTTTCCGGGCCATGTCAGACCATACCACAGCAGTCATCGTTTCAGC
>DAIMFY010000397.1:0-2268 GCA_036724295.1 Gemmatimonadales bacterium
CGAGCCGCCGCAGCCGTGAGGCCGGCGCCAAGTAGCGGCCACGCTGAACACACCAGCGCTGCGCCATCCCGGTAGTCACTGGGTCCGCCAGCGATAGCCGAGAGCCAGATGCCTCGATCGTCGAGCGCCGGCGCACCGCTTGGCACCGCGCAGTGTGGCTCGCCCAGTGACTCGTGCAGCCTGGTGTAGCCAAGCGCCTGGTCATTCCGCTGCTGGCGGAACAGCTCCAGCACTTCGTGAGCGGGACTCACCGTGTTGCCGGCTCCGTCATCCGCGGTCGAGAGCGAGACAGTGAGCCAGCCGGTCACGCGGGCGAGCATGGCGGCAAGCTGCCAGCGTCGTTCCTCGCGCCGCTCCGTGCTCAGCGGCAGCAGCTCCGCACCGATCAGGCGCCGCACGCCGTCGGGCAGGATGGGATCCTGTACCCGGCTGCCGCCGGTGCGATCGGCGTCGAGACCGACGAGAAACACACAGGGCCGGCCCGTGGTGCCACCGTGGCTGATGTCGGTGAGATGGATGGCGCCGCCGTGCGACACGCGTGGCCGGTCGGCGGGGCTTGCGTCCGTCCACGCGCGGAGGTCGCTGAGCCCGTCGCGGAGTTCGGCCATGGCCAGGGAGAAGTGCACCTCGCGGTCGTCGCTGGCCGCGAGCTCGGCCAGCCGGTCGCGAAGCCGGCTGGCTGCGCGGCGATCCGCCTCCGAGTCGAGCGGCAGGCGCTCGAGCAAGCCGCCTAGCGCGCCTGCCAGGCGAGCGCAGGACGACATGACATCGCGGTGGCTGCCCAGCTCCGGCACAGGCGGCGTGACCTGCAGGAGCCACTCGAGGAAAGGCAGGAGCCGTGCATTTTCCTCCAGGCGACGTTGACAGCGCGCCGCATACTCGTCATCCGGCTCCTCCTCCCGGCGACGCACCCTGTCGAAATGACCGGTACGCAGCCGCTCGCACGCCTCCTCATAGCGCCGCCGGCCCCACCCGATGGCCAGCCGGTCCAGGGAGTGCGCAGAGGGATCCGCAGATTTCGCCGATTTCACAGATTGTGCCGATGTCGCGATGGGCTCCGTGCCCTCAGCATGCGGAGAATCTGCGTAATCGGTGTAACCTGCGGATTCATCTTCGCCGAGGGAATGCGCAGACGGGTCCGCAGATTTCGCCGATTTCACAGATTGATCAGTGATTGGGCGGGCTGCTTGCTGCTGGATCTCACCAGGTCCACCGGCACAATCTGCGTAATCTGCGTAATCTGCGGATACATCTCCCGCCTCGATTCCCTCACGCAGCAGTCGCGCTGGCAGGCCCTCTTCCATCCAGCGCAGCCAGCGTTCGGCGGCCCGCCCCACGCGCGTGCGGGTGAGCGGGACGCCATCGAGCAGGGTGCAGGGAATGCCTTCGCGCTGGCAGAGCGCGTCAAGCGCAATGCCGTACGTATCGCGGTCGGTGGTGACAATCTCCACTTCATCCCAGCGCCGGCCATCCTTTACCACGCGCCGGAGAACTTCCAGCAGCTCGTTGCCGGGTGATGATGCGACAAAGAGATCGAGTTCGGAGGCGGCGGTGCGCGCCGGGGCCTGAACATGCCGCGGCACCGATTCGGGCAGCACGGTGGCGCCCGCGGCGATCAGCCGATCCATCAGCATGCGGGCCAGGCCATGCGGCGCGAGTTCCGCGGCAAGCAGGGTCTGCTCCGCCATGACAAACCGCGCTTCGTTATCGAAGCGCTCGAGGGCGAGCTGGAGCATGCCGGCGGGATCGAGCAGTGCGGAGCGCGACAGCAGCGCTTCGTAGGCGAGCAGGACGGACGCCGAATCCCAGGCGGGAGAGTGCCGTTCAACGGAACACTGCACCTTTTCCGCACTCACTCCCGCTGCGCGGAGGGTGAGCAGGGCATCCTTCACCGCGCGACGGAATCCCAGGCCGCTGGCCAGCTCGGCGAATCCCGATCCGACGGTTCCCTCAGCGCTCGCAACAGCGATCGCGCGATTCACCAGCGTGCCGAGCTGGACGTCAGTCGCCCGGCGGAGGCCCCGATGTGCTATCTCGGTAAACGCCAGATCCTCGGCGATGCCCAGCAGCGTGGTCGCTTCCCAGCCCACGGTGCCGCGGCGTCGCCGAGCCAGCGCGACGATCGTCTCCCAGCCCCAGGTGATGTCCGGCGCAACGAGGAGCTTGCGTGCCAGGGGCTGGGAGGCGTCAACGCCGGAGAGTTGCGCAAGGAGGTCGCGGGTCGCGGGTCGCGAGACTCGTGACTCGTGACTCGTGACCCCATCACGC
>DAIMFY010000398.1:0-2260 GCA_036724295.1 Gemmatimonadales bacterium
GTCGCGGACTGACCCCAACTGGAGTGATCGTCGCATGAAGTATGTCGTTCGGGGCCTGCTTGCCCTTGCCCTCCTGCCGCTGCTTCTGGCGCTGCCGTCATCGGCCGCGGCCCAGCAGACTGCTGCGCCCGCCAAGGTGGCCTTCGTGAACATGCAGAAGGTGCTGTCGGAGACGCCCGGCTACGCCCAGGCCGAATCCACGTTCTCGAAGGAAGTTGCCTCGTACCGCACCGAGTTCCAGCAGCTCCAGTCGAAGCTCGACTCGGCAGCGGCGGCGTTCCAGTCACAGGCTACGCTGCTGAGCCCGGCGGCACGCCAGGCAAAGCGCGACGAGCTGCAGCAGCAGCAGGGCGTGATGGAGCAGCGCGGCAATGAGCTCCAGCAGAAGATGGTGCAGCGCCAGCAGGAACTCCTCGGGCCCATGCAGGATCGCGCGGTAGCCGTGATCGAGAAACTCCGGCAGGCCGGCGGGTACGCCATGGTATTCGACGTAAGCAACCAGTCGAGCGCCATCATCACGGCTGATCGTTCGCTCGATCTCAGCGACAAGGCCATCGCGGAGCTGAAGTCGCCGGGGCAGTAAGGCGCTGAATCGTGATCGGCAGGCGGCCGCCGGAATTCGGGGGCCGCCTGTCTTCTGTTCACCACCAACGCAGCGGGAGGGGGCATGCTGGACATCGCGCACATCATGGCCGCACTGCCGCATCGTTATCCGCTGCTGCTGGTCGACCGCATCCTTGAATCCGAGGCGGGGAAGCGGATCGTGGGGCTCAAGAATGTCACGATCAACGAGCCCTTCTTCCAGGGCCACTTCCCGGGGCATCCGATCATGCCCGGCGTGCTGATCGTGGAAGCCATGGCCCAGACCGGCGGCGTACTCATGCTCTCCCAGCTCGAGGATCCTTCCACGAAGGTGGTGTACTTCATGTCGCTGGATGACGTGAAATTCCGCCGGCCGGTGGTGCCGGGCGACCAGCTCCGGATGGAGATCGAGGTGCTGCAGAACCGTGGGGCCACAGTCCGGCTCGCGGGAAAGGCCTACGTCGAGAGCCAGCTGGTCGCCGAGGCCGTGATGATGGCCCGGGTAGTAGATCGATAGCTGTCCTCCGGCTACATTTCGCCCCCCAACTCTTGGATGGAGCAGGGCTTGGCGCGCAGGGGCAGTACCCACAGGCTGATGCGATGGTTATGGACGAGCAGGCGGCTCGATGCGCGCCTGGCGCGTCTGGCGTTGCTTCCCGCCGCAGGCCTCTGGCGCATCTCCACGGCTGCGCGCACAGCCGCCATCCGGCGGGGCCAGGGCGCTCCGTCTGGTTCCCCGGTTCCCATCATTTCATTTGCCAATCTCACGCTCGGCGACTCCGGCAAGGGGCCGGTGCTCGGCTGGGCCGCGCGCCACCTTGCTGCGACTGGCGCCGAGCCCGGCGTCGTCCTGAGCAGCAGGTCGCCCTGGGCCCGCGCGGCACTGGAGCACGCCGTACCGGCCGTGCGGGTCACCTCGGAATCATCGCCACGAGAGGGCGTCTCGCACCTGGCCGAAGCGGGGGCGAGGGTGGCGCTGGTTGATGCTGACCTGCCCGCACGGGAACCCGCCCCGCAGCTGCGGGTGATCGTCCTCGGTGCCGAGACCAGCAGGGCGGTGCGCTGGCCGGTGCCCGCAGGCCCCTGGCGGGCCCCCTGGAGCTCCCTTCGCGACGCGGATGCCATTGTCATTACCCGCAAGCGCGCGTCACGCGAGGCGGCGGACGCCTTGGCAGTGGACGTGGCGGCTACGACCAGCGCGCCAGTTGCGATTGCCCACCTGGGCGTGCGCCACTTCGAGACCCTGGTGTCGGGTGTGGAGCAGCCGGCCGCGGCGCTCGCCGGCCGGCGGGTGGTGGCGGCCTCGGGCAGCGCGGATCCGGGCGCGTTTGTGTCACACATCAAGGCCACCGGCGCGGCCGTTCAGGTGGCGACGTGGGAAGCCGCGGGCGACTTGCGCGACGAAGATGTCGCATGGCTCGCACACGCGGCCCGGCGCGCCGACTTCGTGGTCATTTCGGAGCTCGACGCCGTCAAGCTGCGTGACCGCTGGCCCGCGCGAGTGGCCGAGCCGCTCGTGGCCGTGCTCGATCTCACCTGGGAGTCGGGCGGCGAGGCACTGGCCGCTGCCCTCGATGCCGTCGTTGCGCCAGCCGTGACCGGCTGACGTGTCGTGTTCACTCGCGGGACCTCACCATCTGCCGGAGCGTAGTCCGGAGCATCCATGACCAGCCCCAAT
>DAIMFY010000399.1:0-2233 GCA_036724295.1 Gemmatimonadales bacterium
GCGTCCATCCAGGTGATGGCGCCGTCGCACGATGTGCTGCACGATGATGCCATCTGGACCATGCTCAAGGCCCAGACGCGCCAGGCCCAGAACACCATGCCCAAGTTCGGTGCCGCGCCACTGGTGGTGCGCGAGGGGCTGATCTTCCCGTACGTGGAAGGCGCGCTCTTCATGCGCTGGTGGGAGACGCAGTCGGGCCATGCGGATACGGTGCCCTTCGGCGCGCTGATGCCGCAATCGAGTGAGGAGATCCTGCATCCGCAGCGGTACACCCGCGGTGACGCGCCGCTGCATGTGGTCATTGATTCGGTGCCCGGCGAGAAAGTGCTGCACGAGGACGGCCTGGGCGAGCTCGAGTCCACGCTGCTGGGCGCCACCCTCGCACGGGAGGAGCCCAAGTACGAGCCGCCGCTGGGCTGGGGTGGCGACCGCTACCGGGTCATCGACACCAGCGACGGTCCGGCACTGATCTGGTACCTGGTGTTTGACGACGCGGCATCAGCCGCGCGGTTCGATGCCAGCACCGGCGCGTTGCTGCGCAAGCAGCAGCGGAACGGGTATCGTGGCGAGTTTACGATGACCGAGGTGAGCGGTCATCCTGCGGCCCGGTATGTGATGGCGCCGGTCGGGTGGACGGGGTGGAAGGCGATTCCGGGGGCAGAGGCGGAGTAGGGGCGCGAGTCGCTGGCTGCTGGTCGAGGGTCGCGCCAGGCATGTCATTGCTTCATCGGGCCGGCCTTTTCAACCCAGAGTCGCAAAGGACGCAGAGGCGCGCAGAGAGTCCATGAATCCGAGACGCTCCGACTTCCGACTCCAGTATCAACAAGTTATTTGTGGTCTTGCAGGGAGGATCAGGGGCCGGGTGCACTGAGGGCCCTCCGCGTCCATCGCGTCCTCTGCGACTCTGCGTTGAAAAGGCTGGCTCGGCACAGAGACTGAGGTCGGGCTGCAAGGGTGCTTCGTCGCACCTTCGTGCGGCCGCAGGCCGCACCTACGACGGGTGCTCCTCGCAATGACAGCCCGGGGCGAGCTTCGCAGGCGCCGGGCCGCCGAGCCCTCCAGCCGTCTACCGCAGCAACACATTCACCCCAAACGCCACTGCCCCCACGATCGCGCCCAGCACGTAGCCTAGCTGCACGATGAGCGTCAGTTCCCTCTGGGTCACATTGCGCACGATCTCCTCCATGCGCTGAGTGGAGAACCCGCGGACCTTCTGCTCCACCATCTCCTGTACATTGAGCTGCTGTACGATTCGGGGGATCTCGGCCTGGATCCAGCCCCACGCGGCCTGCGTAATCCCGTTGCGGAGCTTCTGCGAGGTGTCGTCGGACACCCAGCGGGCCGGCCGTCCAATGGGTCGGGAGAGCAGGCGCTCGATCACCTGTGAGACGCTGTCGCTGATCCAGCGCTGGCCACGTTCACCGGCGATGACCTCACGCGCGAGCGTCACGGCGCGGTCGCGGGGAATCAGGTTGAGCGCCTCGCCCCAGGTGCGTCGCTCGACGACGCCGAGGAGCCGGTCTGCCGCGCGGGCGACGGCGTCACGTGTGGCGTCATCGCGCACCACGCGCACCAGCCAGTCGCCCAGGGTGATCTCCAGCGCGCCGCGCTTCTGGGGGGTCAGGCGTGCGAGCCGTTCAGCCAGCGGCAGCCGGAGAAAATTCACCACGGCATCATTCACCGCGCGCGTGACCTGGGCCTTCATGCCCGGCTCGGCCAGTGCCGCGGCAAAGCGATCGAATCCTTCTGCTTCGAAACCATCCACCAGCCGCTCGATGGTGCGGTCGGTGACCACGAGCTTGGCGAGAATCCGTTCGTGGAGCAGCAGGTCACGCACCGAATGGTCAAAGGCGTCGCGCAGCGCGCGCTCGACCCGGTCCCGTGCTGCCGGATCCGCGAGCAGGGCACTCAGCCGCTCCAGCGCAATTGGCAGGTAATCAGTGATAGCGCTCTCGACCGTGCCGACGAGTCCATCTGGCAGGCGATCGAGCAGGGGCGTCTGGTCGTGCGCCATGCGCTCGAGCCGCTCGTGCACCCAGTGCCGGAGCGAGGCTTCCAGTTCATCCTGCTCGGCCAGCTTGCTCACCCACTCCCGGACCTTGGCGCCGATCCGTTCGCGGTGCCCCTCGTTCAAGGTGTCGCCGATCGGCTGATCGCCGACCTGCTTCGCCACCCCGTCGATAAAATTCTCGAGCAGGCGGGCGAAGTCGTCCGACTCGGCCCACTTGCCGAC